>DATIPW010000125.1:0-2436 GCA_035471605.1 Anaerolineales bacterium
ACGTCAAAGTGCAGCACTTGGGGCGGCTCATCCTTCAAGATGCGCAGGCCGGCCTCGATCACCGCTGCCTCGACGCAGCCGCCGCTTACCGAGCCCACAATCTCGCCTTCCCGCGTGAAGGCCATGCGCGCGCCCACGCCCCGCGGCGAGGAGCCCCAGGTTCGCACCACGACGGCAATCGCAACCTGCCTGCCATCGAGAAGCCAGCGATCGACGGTGGAGAGGATATCCCGCATGCGACGAGCTACGCCTTGCCCGGCTGGTCGGCCTCGATCCTGCGGCGGACTTCTGCGTAGAACTGCTCTGACAGTTTTTGGGAAACGGGAACCATGAGCCGGGAGACTAGGCTGGCCAACTGCCCCGCCACCTGGATGTCGGCGGTCCAACTGACGAGCGTGGCCCCGCCCGGTGCATCAGACAGACGCATTTCGCTGAGGGCGTCCGCCACGCTGCCGCCGGAATCGCCGTGGGCCCGCAGCTTGGCGCGATCCGGCTCTTCCAGTTCCAGGACTTCCACGTCGCCGCTGAAGCGGGCTTTGACGCTGCCGAGCCCGATGGAGACCGTGCCTCGATAACGCTTGTCCGGCTCGACGACCTCAATGCTCTCCACCCCCGGCGCGCACGAGCCGATCTGTTGCGGATCGGTCAGGAAATCCCACACCGTTTGGCGCGGGGCGTTGATCGTCACTTGCCCCTTCAGTTGCATGACAACTCCGGTAGTTGAGAGAAAGACAGCATGGAAGCAGGGATTATAACCCACGAGGTCGAGCGGCTGACGCTTGGGGGCCGGCAGGGTGCCGCGATCTGCGGCTCTATCGGAAATGATGCGAGACTGGGGATGGACGCATGAGGCCGCGGCGAAGCCTGGACACATCAATCCACGGGAGGGGTCTTGGAGGCGGACTCTCCGGGCGGCCCGGGCTGCATGACCGCCAGCACGCTGGATACGGTGGAGACCCCGTACGGCACCAGGAGAGTCAAACCCATCTTCCACAGGCGCGTCAAATCCAGTTCGCCGCGCGCCAAGGCGTCGCCATGGTTGATGGCGATCAGCAGCGTTCCGACGATCAAGGCCGAGTAGGCAGCCCTGCGTACAACGGACTTGGACAGGCAGAGTCGTAGCCATTCGGACATGGCTGCCTCTCTATGCTCCCTGGGCCGTCTGCGGACGCTCCGCCAAGCGCACGATGGAGGCCTCGGCAAATGCCAAGACCACACCCAAACCCATTCGGCGGTACAACTCCGGCGGCACCCCAATGTCGGCCAGCCAAAGCTCCCCGACGTAGTCTTGTGCGCCGGGAGCCAATAGGCCGGTCTTTGGCAGCGCCAGGGCCAGCGTGGCGGTTGCCCGCACGCAGGATGTGCCGGCCGCCCCGGTGGTGGCATCGAGCCCGGAGGGCACGTCCAACGAAAGGATTGGCGCCTGTGCGGCATTCATGCGCTCGATCCAACGCGCCACGGGGGGCCGCGGCTCCCCGTGCATCCCATACCCAATCAGCGCATCGATGACAAGGTCCGCTTCGGCGAGCTTCGGCGTGGCCTGGGCCAGACCCATCCGCGCCAGGATCTCCCATTGATGCCGCGGGGTGTCCTTGAGCCGGCTTGCCTCGCCTGCAAGCACTACCGCCACCCGGGCTCCCCAGTTGTGGAGATGGCGGGCAGCCACCATGCCGCCGCCTCCGTTGTTGCCCAACCCGCACAAGACGGCGAGGGAACGCTGCTGCAGCGCGCCGCCAAGCATTCGACGCGCCAAGTCCGCAAGATTGTGGCCGGCGTTCTCCATCATTTGCTCGAGTGAGACCGCAAACTCCTGGATCATCAGGCGATCGACGGTGATCATCTGGTCCGTTGTCAGGGCTGGCACATTCACGTGCGGGTCACCCGCTTTCCTGAAGCTGGCACAACGCAAGCGGCAAAATTGGCTTTCATCGTATCTCAACTGCTGCAATCTCTCCAGTCAAAAGCGCCGGGCAAGCCGGGGAGTGCAGACCCCCGACTCGCGCCAACTCCTCGAGCCAAGGCGCCAAGCAGCAGCTGGCCCCTGGTGCTTGCAGCGATGGTCACGCCTGACGCATCATTTCTTACGGCGGACACGGATACAATTGCGAAATGTGGATGGGTCATGCGTGACCCACGCGACAACAAGGCGTGGTTGAACGACCTTGGAACTGCCGGGGAACCGCGCGAGCTGGCTTTGGCCGACCTGCGCGCCATGCTGCTGCGGGCGCTGCCTCAAGGGTTGGCCAGGTGGCTCCCGCCAGACCATCCCGAATTCGAGTCTCTACTGGAAGATACGGCGCAGCAAACCCTGGTGCGCGTGCTGGACGGCCTCGACCAGTTCCAAGGGCGGAGTCAATTCACCACCTGGGCATACAAGATTGCGGTGCGGGTTGCCCTCAACGAGTTGCGCCGCCGCAAGTGGCGGGACGTTTCGCT
>DATIPW010000126.1:0-2975 GCA_035471605.1 Anaerolineales bacterium
ATTCGAGATCAGTTTCTTGGGAATCTGGGCACAGTGCTGGTCATGGCACTGGTGGTAGGCTTCTTGCATCAGACGGGCAAGTTCAGGATTTTCCAGGAGTACTTCAACTCGCGCGGCGTGGAACTGACCTGAGAGACGCGCGCGCCGAAAGATGCGCGATCTCATCCAACCAGAACGTGGCCTATTGCCGCGCGGTTCTTAGGGCCTGCCGGCCGGATAGGGCTGGCCATGGGCGACGAAGGCGGCTAATTCGGCTGGCCAGCCCTCCCAAGGGCGGCCGCAAGGTTGGTGATGCGCCTGCCAGATACAGATTGATGTCATCCACCGGATAGAGACAAAAGACACTGGCACTCCGCCAGCCAATGTCTACAATGAAAGCGCGGCAGGTGTCCGCGGGCGGGAGGCGCCGGGCAGCAGCCTCCCGGGGGAACCAGGTGCGGCTACGCAGTCACGGAGCAGGCAAATTCGGTTCCCCGCGTCCCCTCAAGGAGACGCGGGGCGTTTGCGTTTTCACCGTCTCACACGGCAAAGAGCGACAAAATCCTGCGGCGGAGGGATTGGATTGCCAAAGAGAGGCGGCTCACAGGCTGCCATCTGCCGGGCGCTGGTCGCTCAAAAGGGCGGAAACGCGTCTTCCTGTCAAGAGCCCGGAATCGCACATCCAACCGCCCCTGCCGGGGACCCAGTGGGTAGAACAGTTATGACACCGAACAGGGTCCGCTGGCCCGTACAGCCAGTCAGGAGACCCGGAGGGAAGGGACACAATGAACGTGGATGAACTGCTGGCAAGAGCCAAGAAACCCTCGGCGGACGCAATGCGATTGCACCCCTTCTACAGGGGCAAGATCGAGACCGCGCTAAAGTGTACGGTCCACAGCTTCAATGACTTCGCGATCTGGTACACACCGGGCGTCGCAGCGCCGTGCAAGGCCATTCAGTCCGATCCGGAGTTGGTCTATGACTACACCAACAAGTGGAACACGGTCATTGTAGTGAGTGACGGCACGCGCGTGCTGGGCCTGGGAGATATCGGCCCGAAGGCGGGGTTGCCGGTCATGGAGGGCAAAGCCCTGCTCTACAAGTACCTCGGCGGCGTGGATGGCTTTCCCATCATGCTGGATACCAAGGATCCGGATGCCATCATCAATACCGTGCTCATGCTGCAGCCCGGCGTCGGCGGAGTGAACCTGGAGGACATCGCGCAACCCAAGTGTTTCTACATACTGGATACTCTGCGCGAGAAGGCGGATATTCCCGTCTGGCATGACGATCAGCAGGGCACGGCCACCGTCACGCTTGCCGGGCTGATCAATGCCCTCAAGGTTGTCGGCAAGAAGATGAGTGAGGTCAGGATCGCTTTCATCGGCTCGGGTGCCTCCAATGTCGCCTGCTCCCGGCTGATCTTCGGCTGGGGAGCCGACCCCGCAAAGTGCTTCATGGTGGACACCAAAGGCATCCTCGGCAAGCACCGCAAGGACCTCGAGATGCGCAAGGCCGAGTACAAGGATAAGTGGAAGCTGTGCAACATCACCAATGCCGAAGGTCGCGAGGGGGAGATACCGGAAGCCATGCGGGGTGCGGATGTGACCATTGCCCTTTCAAAGTCGGGGCCGGGAGTGCTGCTGCCGGAGTGGGTCAGGAGCATGGCCAAAGATGCCATCGTCTTCGCCTGCGCCAATCCTGTGCCGGAGATCTGGCCGTGGGAGGCCAAGGAGGCCGGCGCGGCGGTTGTTGCCACGGGTCGATCGGATTTCCCAAATCAGGTCAACAATTCACTCGGCTTCCCCGGTATCTTTCGCGGCACCCTGGACGTCCGGGCGCGAACGATCACCGATGAGATGTGTTTCGCCGCCGCGCAGGCCCTGGCTGATCATGTCGGCAGCAGGCTGGACGCCGACCACATCCTCCCAGACATGGATGACTGGGAGGTCTTCCCCCGCGAGGCGGCTGCGGTCGCCATGAAGGCTGTCGAGCAGGACCTTGCGTCCAGGCCCACAACGTATGAGGCAGAGCTGCAGAACGCCCAGCAGATCATCAAACGCTCGCGCGAGCTCACACGCATGATGATGGAAGAGCACTTCATTGCCGAGCCGCCGCCAGACGACCGGGAGCATGACGTCGATCTGGAAACCGTCAAGTCCGCCTATTGATGTCAAAAGGAGTTGCCATGTACGACCTGATCATCGTTGGCGGTGGGCCGGCAGGTCTGACGGCCGCAATCTACGCTATCCGCAAGAGACTTAATGTCCTGCTGCTCACCAAGGACTTCGGCGGCAAGACCAATTTCCGCCTGGCCCTGCCCTGGATCCATGAATACCAGGTGGTACGCGGCTTGGAGACCGTCAGCAAGTTCCGTAGTGAGTTGGAGTACCTGGATTTTGCCCGCCAGATGGATGACGTTCAAAAAGTCAGCAGAAACAACGGCGCGTTTTCTGTTTCCACGAAGGGCGGCCAGAATCTGGCGACGAAGTCTGTCATTATAGCCACGGGCGCACGCCAGGTGCGCATGGGCGTCCCGGGCGAAAAGGAATTCACGATGAAAGGGCTGTGCTATTCGGCCCTAAGCTACGCGCCGCTCTTCATCGACAAGACCACGGTTGTGATTGGTGACGGCGATCTGGCTCTGCGATCTGGGGCTGAGCTTGCCACGGTTGCCAAACACGTCTACATGGCGTGCACCAGCGACAAGGCCTTTCAGTCACCGCTGGGCGGGAAGCTCAAGTCCGCGCCGAACGTTACCATTCTGGCGGGCAGCCAGGTGGTCGAGGTCAAAGGCGATGACTACGCCCGCTCGTTGGTGCTGAAGGATGCCTCCGGCAAGACCGCGCAATACGATGCCGATGCCCTGTTTGTCGAGAAGGCCCTGGTGCCGAACTCTGACATGGTGAAGGAGCTTATCAAGCTGGACGAGCAGGGTCAGATCATCGTGGATTGCGCCAATCGCACCAACGTCCCCGGGATATTTGCGGCCGGCG
>DATIPW010000127.1:0-10669 GCA_035471605.1 Anaerolineales bacterium
ACGCCCGTTGGCCCTGACCTGGCAGGGCAAGCGCCTGGAAATTGCTGAGATCGTTGCGTCCTGGCGCGGCCCCGGGGAGAAGGGCTTCCGTGTCAAAACCGTCGATGGCCAGGCGTTCGACCTGACGTATCACGAGGTCCCCGACGAATGGCAGATCCAGCCGATCTAGGAGGCTCCATGGTGAAGGTCAATCCCGCGTTTCGGGAAGTGTCAGATACCAGACGCCTTGCGCGACGCGTGGCTGACCTCAAACCCTCCGGAATCCGCAAGTTCTTTGACATCGCGGCCACCATGCAGGATGTCATCTCTCTGGGAATTGGCGAGCCGGATTTCACCACCCCTGCGCCAATTCTCCAGGCCGGGCTGCGCTCCTTGCAGCAGGGCCAGACCCACTACACCTCGAATCACGGGAAGCTGGAGCTGCGGCAGGCATTGTCTGCGCACCTGGAGCGCCTCTATGGCGTCCACTACGATCCCGTCGACGAGATCGTCATCACGGTCGGGGTTTCCGAGGCTCTCTATCTCACGATGACAGCCTTGCTGGATCCGGGCGATGAGGTCATCATTCCCACGCCTTGCTTTGTTTCCTACCAGCCGGAGGTCATCCTGGCCGGCGGCGTTCCCATCGAGATTCCCACGCGCATGCAGGACAACTTCCAGGTCGATCCCGATCGCATCCGCAGCGCACTCACCCCGCGCACCAAGGCCATCTTCGTGGCCTATCCCAATAACCCCACGGGCGCGGTGGCCGAGCGTCAGGTCTTGATGGAGGTCTCCCGCATCGCCGAGCAACATGATCTCATTGTGATATCGGATGAGATCTATGACCGGCTGGTCTACGATTTCCAACACGTGTGCGTGCCCTCTTTGAGCGAAGACGCACATCGACGCACCGTGCTCCTGGGGGGGTTCTCCAAGGACTACGCGATGACCGGCTGGCGCATCGGCTATGCAGCTGGCCCGGCGGACATCATCAAGGGTATGGTGCGCATTCATCAGTACACCATCATGTCCGCACCCACCACGGCCCAGGACGCCGCCCTGGAGGCGCTCGCGACCGGCGAGCAGCACGTCCGGCAGATGCTTGCGGAATACGATCGGCGCCGCCGGCTGATGGTCGAGGGGTTCAATCGTTTGGGACTTGCCACCTTTGAGCCGCACGGCGCGTTCTATGCCTTCCCGCAGGTGAGCGCCTCGGGCATGGACGATGAAACCTTCTGCCAGAAACTCCTGGAAGAAGAGCGCGTCGCCGTCGTGCCTGGTGCTTCCTTCGGCCCCGGGGGCGAAGGATTTGCGCGGGCCTGCTACGCCACGGCCTATGAGCAGATCGAGGAGGCCCTCCGGCGCATGGAGCAATTCATGAGCCGCTACGGCTGATCCGCCCTCGCCCCTGCCGCGCTTCCCGGGGGGCACTGCTCAAGAAGGGTTTCGCATGAGTGACAGGGAATTGGAGAAAGACCTCGTCCAGGCTGGTGCCCGGACGGTCTCGGACAAAGATATCGCCAAGGTCGTGGCCCGGTCCGACGAGATCCGCAAGAAGTTCCGGACCGGCGGCCCATTGCGACGCTTCGTCGCCGACGGCCAACTTCTGATCGCCATGGTCCGGGACTACGCCGCCCGCCGCTACCGCAAGGTTCCGGTGGGCGTCATCGGGGCTGTCGCCTTCACGCTTCTCTATGTCTTCAATCCGCTGGACCTCATGCCGGATGTTTTGCCGCTTGTCGGGCAGATCGACGATGCGGCCCTGGTCGCGGCCTGTTTGATGCTGGTGGAGCATGATCTTCGCCGCTATCAGGCTTGGATGTCGCTCAGCCCCAAGGAGCCGGCGCTGCCGGATCGTTCCAGCGGACACGGCGAGTAGTCCCGCTTCGCTCGATGGTCGAAGCATGTCTGCATGCCGGACGCAGCGCCGCCCGGCGCGTGAGCCCGGGGCACTCGGACCCCTCGGTTCGAACAGCATGTAGCGCAGCCCTGCCATCGCTCTCGCGGTTCATTTGACCCTCCATGGATTCCAAGACCCTGCGCCTCCTCGAATACGACAAGATCCTTGCTCGCCTTGCTGGCTATTGCGATTTCTCGGCCTCGGCAGACCTGGCGCGCGCGCTGCAACCCACGCCGGATCACGAGTTGGCCGCCCGCTGGCAGGCCGAGACCACCCAGGCACGCTGGCTGCTCTCCACGCGTGATCTGACCATCGGCGGCTCGCATGACATCCGCCCATCCGTCGAATTGGCCGCGCGCGCCGGGGTTTTGGACCCGCAGGCCTTCCTGGACATCAAGTCCACGCTCATTGCCTGCCGGGACCTCAAGAAATCCTTGGAGGCTGCCGCCGGCGACGCTCCGCTTCTGGCGCGCCTCGCCGCCGGTCTTCCGGTCCCGCACGGCATCGTTGATGCGATCTCGCAAGTCCTCTCGGAGCGCGGCGAAGTCCTCGACTCAGCCTCCGCCAAGCTGGCAGACATCCGCCGCACTCTCAAGGTCACTCGGGATCGGTTGATGTCGCGCCTGCAACGCTATCTCACCGAGTCCGGCAGCAAGCTCCAGGAGCCGATCATCACTCAGCGCGATGGACGCTTTGTCATCCCCCTGCGCGCCGAGTTCAAGGGGCAGATCAAGGCCATTGTCCATGACCAGTCCGCCTCCGGCGCCACGCTTTTCGTGGAACCGCTCCCTGTGGTCGAGCTCAACAACCAGGTGCGTGAGCAGGAACTGGCGCAGCGTGATGAGGAGCGCCGCATCCTGGCCGAGCTCTCTGGTCTCGTGGCACAGCACGCCGTGGAATGGAAGTATGGCATCGAGAACCTGGCGCTGCTGGACCTGGCGTTCGCCAAGGCCAAGTATGCTGAGGCGCTGCGCGCCAGCGAGCCGGTGCTCCATGATCCACGCCCGCATCAGTCCTCCAGCAGGCCGCCCGCTGCCGACGAATCAGCCTCGAGTAGATCGATTCACCTGCTTCACGCCCGGCATCCGCTGCTCGCCGCCGAGACCGTGGTGCCCATCGACGTGGACCCGCCTGCCGGAACCCATGCGGTCGTCATCACCGGACCCAATACCGGCGGCAAGACTGTGACACTCAAAACTGTCGGGTTGCTCGTGCTCATGGCACAGAGCGGCCTGCACCTCCCGGCCCAGAGCGGTTCGGAACTGCCGTGCTTCGACGCGGTCTATGCCGATATTGGCGACGAGCAGTCCATCGAACAATCTCTCAGCACGTTCAGTGGCCATATCACAAACATCATCCAGATCCTGAAGCACGCCGATGCCGGGTCGCTGGTGATTCTGGATGAGCTGGGTGCCGGAACGGACCCGCAAGAGGGCGCAGCCATTGCGCGCGCCATCCTCGCTCACCTGATTCAGCGCCGGATCACTACGCTCGTGGCAACGCACTATCCGGAACTCAAGACCTTCGCCCATGGAGCACAAGGGGTGGTCAACGCCTCGCTGGAGTTCGACGTGCACACACTCCGCCCCACTTACCGGCTCACCATTGGGCTGCCTGGTAGGTCCAATGCTCTGCTGATAGCCCAGCGGCTCGGCCTGGATGCACAGATCATCGCCGCCGCGCGGGAGCAGATCGACCCTGCCGATTTGCGCGCCGACAAGCTTCTCGACGACATCCGCAGGGAGCGCAATCGTACCGCTCGCGAGCGCGGGAAGTTGGAAAAGGCTCGCGCCCAGGCAGAGAAGAAGACCGGTGAGCTCGAGTCAAAATTGGAGAAGGTGGAGGATGAACGCCGCGAAGTCCTGGCCCGTGCCCGGGCGGAAGGCGAGCTTGAAGTGGCCGTTCTTCGCCAAAACATCGAGTCGCTCAAGGAACGGCTGAAGAAGGCCCGGCAGCCCTTGGACGCGCTGCGGGATCTGGAGACCCGCGTTCAGGACATGCAAGCTGCCATTGAGGCACCCGTCGAGCGAAGGCAGGACGGCGCTCGGGCTGCGGCGCCGCTCGCGTTTGCACTGGGCCAGCGCGTCTTTGTGCCGGACCTGAGGTCCACCGGAATCATCACTGCCCTGGCGGAAAGCGATGCTGAGGTACAGATTGGCAGTCTGCGCGTGCGCGTCAAGCTGCCGGATCTGCAGGCCCCCGGCGAGGCCGCTCCCGGCGCCCAGGCATCCGGCGTCCAGGTTCGGCCCCCCGCCCAGAAGATCCCGCAGGCTGAACCCGGCCTGGGGAGCAGGCCCTCCCCCGGAATCGAGGTCAACTTGCGCGGCCAGCTGGTCGAGGACGGCCTGCTGCAGCTGGAACGATACCTGGAGAAGGCCTATGCGGCCGGTCTACCCTTTGTGCGCATTATTCACGGTAGGGGAACGGGGAAGATGCGGGAAGCGGTACGCGGAGCCTTGAGCCAGAATCCCCTGGTATCTTCCTTTGAGCAGGCGGACGAGAATGAAGGCGGGGCAGGTGTCACGATCGCCAGACTGGCCTGAGTCCTGCGCCGGGGTCACGGCCGAGCGCGAATGCGCCAGCCTCGCCCGATCATCGTTTCCCCATCGGATTCCGGGAGTCGCAATCAGCCGCCGCGCGGCCTGATCAGGCTGTGAGGGCAGACCCCTTGTGCCATGCCCGGTCGAACTCGAGAATTCGCCCTCGAATGTGGGCTGCCCCAGGATCCGCCTGTGGGCGTCGCTCCTGGATCAGCTGCATGGCGGCCTCGGGCGAGAGGCCCTGCGCGATCAAGATCGCCGCTGCCATGGCAACGCTCCTGTGCCGGCCGCGCGAACAGTGGGCGAAGACGCTGCCGCCGTCTTGGATGACTTGCAGGGCCGCGTGGGTTCCCCGGAGCAGCGATTGGGTTGGTATCGGCAGCAGCGGGCTGTCGAACGTTCGCAGCCGCAGATACTTCAGCGGGATCCCCGTTGGGGGCCTTCCCCACAACAGTCGCATATTGATGACCAGGCGCACGCCCATCCCGTGCAGGCGTTCAAAGTCGGCACGCGCCGGCGTAGTTCCCACAAGAAGATTCTCCGTGATCCGCGAGACGTTCACTGAGTCTCCGTCCCGGGTAGCTATCCAAACAGGGCTACTTGCTGGCTGCCGTCTGGCCTGTGCGTATCCGCACCGAAAGCATGCCACCCGCGAGTTTCGTGTGTATCGTACGACGGGGATCGTCCTTCCGCACACGCAACCTCGCGTGCAGCGGCGGCAGCCGCCCCGCGCAACTCCTTTCGTTCGCGGGCGGTCATGCTTGCGCCAGATGTTTGAATCCCCGGTTTGATATACTGGCCTATCCGATCGTTCCCCCACATCAGGTAGAGAGGCATTTGTTCCCACCTTGTGCGCCGTTCTGGTACTGCCCTCGGACGGCATTGTATCACCCCGGTTTCGCGCAGCCATGCGCAAGGCGCGCCGCCGCGGGGCCCTTGCCGTGGATGAGCCGGGGAATACGCTGTGTCCTTCGAGTCACTGATCGCCCACTGGCAAGCTGATCCGCTGACGGCGCCCAACCTCGCCGTCTGGCGCAGCCTGCCTGAGCAGCCCGCCAAGATCGATCCCCTCCCGGACGATTTGCCGGCCGCGCTCAAGCTGGCTCTTGCCCGGGCCGGCATTCGCTCCCTGTACTCCCATCAGGCCCGGGCCTGGCAGGTTGCGGCTTCGGGCAGCAACCTCGTGCTGGCCACCGGCACGGCCAGCGGCAAGACCCTCGCCTACAACCTTCCGGTGCTGTCCGCACTGCTTGAATCAGAGACTCCCCGTGCGTTGTACCTCTTCCCGACAAAAGCATTGGCCCAGGATCAGCTCAGCCTGCTGCGGGCCTGGATCAGCCTTCCGGGCGACGCATCTGCGCCGGTATCCTCGCTGGCTGCCATCTATGACGGCGATACACCTCAGGGCCAGCGTCCATCGATCCGCCGCAATGCCCGGCTGATCATCACCAATCCCGATATGCTCCACGCCGGTATCCTGCCCCACCACACCAACTGGGACGAGTTCTTCAGGGGGCTTCACTTTGTCGTCATTGACGAGATGCACGCCTATCGCGGCGTGTTTGGATCCCACGTTGCCAATGTCATCCGCCGCCTCAAGCGGGTTGCGGCCTTCCACGGCGCCCGCTTGCAGTTCATTCTCAGCTCGGCCACCATCGGCAACCCGCGTGAGCTGGCGGAACGGCTGATTGAAAGCCCTGTGGAGTTGATTGATCAGGACGGTTCGGCGCGCGGGCCGCGGCAATTCCTGCTGTACAACCCGCCCGTCGTGAATCAGGCGCTCGGCCTGCGCAAGAGCTCGATGCAGGAGAGCGTTCGCCTGGCGCAGGACTTGCACGCGCATCGGCTGCAGACTGTCTTGTTCGCCCGCTCCCGGCGCAGTGTCGAGTTGATGCTGAGCTACCTGCAGGCGGGCGTCACGGCCTCCTCGGGAGTCCCCCGTGCCACAGACCCGGGTTCCGGATCGAGGCGCCCGGCCACCGGCTCGATCCGGGGCTATCGCTCCGGATACTTGGCTTCCGAACGCCGCGAAATCGAATCTGGTCTGCGCGACGGGAGCGTAAAGACCGTCGTGGCCACCAATGCGCTGGAGTTGGGCATTGATATCGGTGGCCTGGGCGCAGCTGTGCTTGCGGGCTACCCCGGATCGATCGCCAGCGTCTACCAGCAGGCGGGTCGGGCCGGCCGCGGCGCTGCCCCCGCGCTTGCCGTGCTTGTGGCTTCCGCAAATCCATTGGACCAGTTCCTGGCGCATCATCCGGAGTACTTTCTGGGCCAATCGCCTGAGCAGGCCCTGATCAATCCCGATCACTTGCTGATCCTGCTCAGCCACCTGCGTTGCGCTATGTTCGAGCTTCCATTTCAGCGCGGTGAAAGCTTTGGAGCGCTCCCGGCCGAACGCCTGCAGGAGTTCCTGGATTTCCTGGTTTCCAGCAGCGAGGCGCATGCCTCGCAGGACCGCTATTTCTGGATGTCGGATGCCTATCCGGCCGCAAACATATCTCTGCGATCCGCCTCCGCCGAGAATGTCGTGCTACAGGCCGCTGGCGAGGAGCGTCCCCTCGCCGTGGGCGAGGTCGATCTGGCCAGTGCCTTGTGGATGGTGCACCCCAGGGCGGTCTACCTGCATGAAGGGCAGCAGTACTTCGTCCAGGAGTTGGATCTCATCAAGCGCACGGCCACCTTGGTTCCCGTGGGCCTGGACTACTACACCGAGCCCCAGCAGGAGATAGACATCACCCTGACCAACGAGTCAGCTCAGGAAGAGGTTCCCGGCGGACAGAAAGGCTGGGGAGAACTCCAGGTGACGACCCGTGTCGTCGGATTCAAGAAGCTCCGCTGGCAAACGCAGGAGAATCTGGGCACCGAGCCTCTGGACCTTCCCCCCACGGAGCTGCAGACCACGGGCTACTGGCTTTCACTTTCAGATCCCACCTTGGAAGCGTTGCGCCTCTCTGGTGCTTGGACCAATGATCCGAACGACTACGGCCCAGACTGGGCCCGCATCAGCCTTGCCGTGCGCACCCGGGATGCATTCCGCTGCCAGGTGTGTGGCGCCGCAGAAGCAGGGCGCGAGCATGACGTCCATCACAAGATCCCCTTTCGGGCTTTTGCCTCTGCCTCGGTGGCCAATAGGCTGGACAACCTCGTTACCCTCTGTCGCGCTGACCACCGCCGGGCCGAGCAGAATGTGCGCATCCGCTCGGGCCTGGCAGGCGTTGCCTATCTGCTTGGGCAGCTTGCTCCCCTGTTCCTGATGTGTGATCCCGGCGACCTTGGGGTTCACACGGATGCTGCTGGCGCGGTGCGAGGAGGCCCACCCTCCGTCGTCCTCTACGATCAAGTGCCCGCGGGCATCGGTTTCAGTCAGAGGCTCTTTGAATTGCATGCCGGGCTGATGAGCCGGGCGTCGGAGCTCGTGCACCAGTGCCCCTGCCAGGATGGATGCCCCTCCTGCGTGGGCCCGGGCGGGGAAAACGGCCTGGGGGGCAAGGCGGCCAGCCTGGCCATCTTGGATACGCTGACGAAGTAATCTCCACTACAATACCTCCGGAGCGCCTGCGAATGCTGCCCTCTCCCTCCCCTGCCTCTCAGGATCTGCAAAAGCAGCAGAAGTCCCTCCGTTTCCCCCCGGACCTCGAGCGCGAGTTCCGCCGCGATTTCGGCGAGCGGCAGCCTCAGATGCTGCGACGGTTCTTTGCGCTGGCCCTGGCGCTCTACATGGCATTCGGCATCCTGGACTACTACGCCATGACCACCTACTACCCCACGGCCTGGGCCATCCGGTTGGTCTTTGGCACTGCCATGCTGCGCCTGGTGGTCGATATCCACTCCCCTTTCTTCAGACGCAATATCATGTGGCTGCCGGCAGCCTGGACCCTCTGGGCCGGCATCAGCATCCTGCTGATGATCTTCATCTCGCGCCCGGACGAGCCCGCCCACTTGTTCTATGCCGTCGGCCTGCTGCTCATCATCGTTGCCATCTATATCCCTTCCAGCGGGGATCTTCTCTATCCTGTCGCTGCCGGCTGGGCCGTGGTCATTGCCTATGTTCTGATCGGAATACTGCATCAGGGCATGCTGGCGCAGCCCGAGCTATCCCGCAACTTCCTTGTCACCGTCTTCTTCATGGTGGGCATGAACGTCCTGTGTATGATCGGCGGCAGCATGCTGGTCTTCTCCCAGCGCCGTGACTTCCTGCAGCGCCGCCTCATTGAAGAGCAGCGCAGCACCCAGGAAACCCTGCGCAAGCAGTCAGAGCAGCTGTTGCTCAATATCCTGCCAGGCTCTGTTGCCGATCGGCTGACGCGTGGCGAGGTCATTGCCGACTTCTACGAGGACGCTAGCATCCTGTTCGCCGACGTTGTAGATTTCACGCCCTTCTCAAGTCAGCTGGTCTTGCAGGACCTCGTGGGCATACTGAACGACGTGGTGAGTGAGTTCGACATCATGACCGGGAACCACGGTCTGGAGCGCCTCAAGACCACCGGGGACGGCTACATGGTTGCGGCTGGCCTTCCCGAACCCCGCGCTGATCATGCTCAGGCGCTCACGCATCTGGGGCTCGAAATGTGCGACTTCTTCAGTAACCGCACCTTTGCGGGCCAGAAGCTCAACCTCCGGGTCGGGATCAGCAGCGGCCCGGTGGTGGCGGCTGTCATTGGCTTGCACCGCTTCAGCTATGATGTCTGGGGCGATACGGTGAACACCGCCTCACGCATGTGTTCCCACGGCCTCAGTGGCGTCGTCCAGATCACCGAGACCACCCACACCCGCATCTCCGGGCAATACGAATGTGTCCCCGGGGGGTTGATCGAGGTCAAAGGCAAGGGCGCTATGAACGTCTGGCATGTATTGCGCCCTCGCTGAGGTCAAGTCTCGCGTATCGGCATGGAACCCGTGGTCTGCACCACCGTCATTGTCTCCTACAACAGCCGCCGGCATCTGCCCGCCTTGCTTCAGGATCTGCACCATTACCAGCCGGGCAGCCCGATCATCGTCATCGACAATGCCTCCCCCGATGGCACTGCCGACCTCGTCCAAGCCGATTTCCCGGAAGTGAAGCTCGTGCGGAATGCGGCCAATGTTGGGTACGCGGCGGCGGCGAACCAGGGCTTTGCCCTTTGCAGCACAGCCCACGTTTTCCTGCTCAACCCCGATATTCGCATTCAGGATCCTCAAGTCTTTCGATCGCTACGGCGTTGCCTCGACGACGATCCCCGCGTTGCCGTGGCCGGACCGCTGCAGGTCAAACACGAGGGCAGCCGTCCCCACCTCAACTTCACGTGGTCCTTCCTGACCCCACGTGCCTTCCCGATCTACGTTCGCCACCTCTTCAGGCTTCCCCTCTCCCAGGTCGGCCCACTTCGAGTTTTGTTCCTGAACGCCGGCTGCCTGTATGTTCGGCGCACCGCCTTTGAAGCCGTCGCAGGGTTCAGCGAGAAGTACTTCTTGTACGGTGAGGAGCCCGATCTGTTTCTGAAGTTGGTGCGCTTCGGATGGGAGTGCCGGCTGGTGCCGGATGTCTCGGTGCTGCATGCCCGGGACCAGAGTTTGCAGAGCACGCACCCACTGCGCCAGGCGAAATTCCGGCTGCAGGGCGCCGTGAATATCGCAGACGCCGTCCTTCGCGGCATTGCTTGGATTTGGGCCGATCGACTCGCCGGCCGCAGGCAAGATGAGGCCTGGCGAGAATGAGGCCCCCCCAGTGCATTCGTGCTCGCTTCGCCGCTCCCGGCAGCGACCGGTCACCTTTTGGCCCTGAACGCCGGGTGCCAGCGCCGAAGCTCTGCCCCAGGTAAGAATCGCATTAGATGCACGCTTGCTTGCTTGTCCGCCGGGCGCAATCCGCATAGAATGCCTTTGATATGGACTACAAGGACTACTACAAGATTCTGGGCTTGGAGCGCTCAGCCAGTGCTGATGAGGTCAGGAAGATGTACCGCAAGCTTGCGATGCAGTACCATCCCGACCGAAATCCTGGCAACAAGCAAGCGGAAGAGCGCTTCAAGGATATTAATGAAGCCTACCAGGTCCTCAACGATCCCCAGAAGCGTGCCCGCTACGATCAGCTCGGCAGTGCGTACTCCGGGTGGCAGCAGCGCGGCGGCTCGCCGCGCGACTTTGACTGGAGCCAGTGGTTTGGTGGGCAGCCCGGCGGAACACGCGTGGAGTACGGGGATATCAACGATCTGTTTGGACAGGACGCGTTCTCGGATTTCTTCCGCTCCATCTTCGGAGGCGGGCG
>DATIPW010000128.1:0-15850 GCA_035471605.1 Anaerolineales bacterium
GGATCATCGGAGCCTGCATGGGCTGCCGCTGGGACTCCTGATTGGCATCTGGTTTGTGGCGGCTCCCTTCCGGCGCAGGAAGTGGTAGCGCGCGCAGAGCGCAGCCGGCCGGGGCATGGCTTGAGGAGGGGCAATGGTCGATACGGTCGAAAGTTGCGGCGCGCAGAGAGGCGCGGGTGCGAATTCTTTCAAGGTCTACACAGCCGGGGGCGCCTTCACCCAGCATGACTTGCTGGCCAATTTCCACATCAAGGAATCCGTCTGGTTGCTCGAAAGGCATGGGTACTAGCTCGCTATGCTGTACAATTGCTTTGTGCAGTTTGTCACATATCAAAGCCGTCTGACGGCTCAAAACGGCATGAAACGTGGATGAGATCCGCAAGCTGGAAAGGAGGGCTACCCATACTCTGCTCGAGCTAATCCCAGTTGTGCCTCAGCGTGAAGCATACGCCTCACTTCAATACCCGACTGACATGAACCGAGAAATCAGCAAACGTGGCCTAGGCAGGAACTAATCGTCTTCGGCCTACGTTGAAAGGACCAGCGATGGAAGTCACCACGATCGCAATCATACGATTAAGTGGCCCGATAAATGTAAATGGATTCACGGCCGAAGCACAGAAGCTGCATGATGCCGGAACTCGGAACCTTATTGTGCACATGAGTGAGATGACTTTCTTGAGCAGTGCCGGGATTAGAGCCTTGCAGGCAACTGCCCGCCTGCTTGGTGGCACCAAAGAGTCTGACGCTGAGAAGGGTAAATCCGGAAATCGACAGGGCGGTGCCCTCCGTGTTCAGGGGCATGTAAAACTATACAAGCCGAGAGAAGACATACAGGAAATCCTAGACATCGTAGGTCTCAAGGGCTACTTCGAGATCTTCACAGATCTGGATGCGGCAATAGCATCGTTCCAATAGTCATAGCGCCTCATCCGTTGTGGAACAGGGCAGCCCATCTTGGCCTGCCATGGCGATCGGCCGGGAGAAATCCGATTCATACGCTGACCAGCCTTGGATAGCCGCCAGCTCAGCAGCGGGCCTGCCCAAGCGGTGATGCGGGCTGGCGTGGCGAGCCACTGACCGGAGGGAGGGGAAGCATGTCACTTCTACCGGATCCTAGAATCGGACTACGGAGTGCTTGGATACTGATGTTCTACTATCCGCTGCACTTTGTTCTCATGCTGGTGATCGACCAACTCGTAGGGACGGGGGGATCTACAAGAAGATGGGGGGCGCGCCGTATGACAGATGTGAGAAGCTGACCTTCGTTTGGGCCAATGTGCTGAGTCTCATCGTTCTGCGCTACCCAATACTCCTTCCGCTGAAACCAGATTCGCCATGGCTCTACGTGGAGATGGTTGTCTACTTGTTTGGGCTGATCATGTTTCTGGTAGCCACCGTAAATATCGCTACCGCGCGGTACTTATGGTCGTCCCGGCGGCTCATGAACTCGACATAGAAATGATGAAGCTGCCGTTGAACGGCCCTCCAGAATCGGTTGCGAATTCCCGCGGATGGCAGCCTCAATGCCTATCGGAAGTGTTCATGCCCTGTCTCTGCTGGACGCGTTGTCGGGCGTCGAGAAACTGAAGATCATCAACTCCGGCAACGGATTGTGCAGTCAACGGCAGGTTGCACACCATCTCGAGAAGTACGATGTCGTCGTTCAATTGGAGAAACCTGCATCCTGCTCCTTCCTCGTCGGCACATGGTTCACGCTTGAACCCGACAATATCACCCGTACATCAGCCATACTGATCCAGAGGCCGTTTGGTGGGCGCGGGAAGCGTCAAGTCCGTCGCGGACCGGAAGGTCAACGTGGTGGTGAGGCGGCAGGATGGACCGCTGCCGGGATTCCTCCACTTCAACTGCTGTGATTCCGACGCGGCGTTACAGGTGCTCGGGCCCATCGGGCTCAAGTAGGCCGCGCGCGCTGCCTCGACCGCAGCATACGTGGTGCCAAACAGACACCGCCTTTGGGCGGCGTCCGTCTATTCGAGCCTTGGATTTGCCAGCGGCGCCGTCGAGGTTTTTGCCCCAGGCGGCTAGAGGACCCCACCCGAAGGTGGAGTTCTCCCGTCTCGCTGCAAGCATCTATGCGTGTTTGAAGGTGCTATGAGCAGGGAAATCAGCTCCTGGAGAGAGAAATGGATGAATCTCAGGTCAAGCCTGCGGCTCAGGGTCTTCCGTCTTGGGGTTTGTGGTTAGGGCTCAGCCTTCTGACCATTGCGCTGAGCGCGTGGATGCGCATAAGGTCACCCGGCTGGTATCTTTTGATATTCGGCATCGGTCTGTGTGGACTCACGCTTGTGCATCCGGTGGTTCACGCTATCGGCGCGCGGAGGGCAGGGATACATCGGCGGAAGATGCAAGTCGTGCTGCTTGTTTCCGATTTGATCTTCATGCTCGGCTTCGGGTTCCAAGTCGACTACGGTGATGCGCCCGGAGGGGGCTACATGGCATTCCAAAGCTTCGCATACCAAGTCTTTTTGGGAAAGCCAGGGCCCGCCGTGCCGGAGGACGCCGCTGGGATCTATTTCGGTCTGGCCGGGGGATCCTTGCTTGGGTTGGCCGCCTCCTGGGTGGTAATCCTCATACTGACTTCGAGGAGTCCGAGGTTGCAAGTCGCCAAGGAGTGAGTAGTTTCAATCGCGTCCATCGAGGCAAGCCCAAATTGTGGTTCGCGCCCGGAGTGTCGGGCCAAGTCCGCGTTCGTAGCTTGCTGCCACGCGTACATTGAGAGATCTCAGACGGCGGTAGATGGCTTGATGGGGCATCAGATCTCGCCTTCGCGGGATGGCTGCGCAAAGCCGGGGTAAGCTTCCAACGAGACAATCTGGGAACTAGGGCGAGGATCCTGATTTCGTGTCGCCAATCGGCCTCGTGATCTTTCTAACCTGCACCCCCATCGTTTCCATATCCTTGAAAAACCGTTGCGGCTCCACAATGTGCGCCTGAAACCACAGTCCCGGAATCCGGATCGTTCCATCTAGGTATTGCAGCAAACAAGCCACAACCGGGATAGCCGTCAAGGCATAGCCGTCTTCATGTGCAATTATCACTTCCACTGTTTTGGCCGCGCTGTCTTTCCTGCCTCTGGCTTCCAGCTTGAGAAGCGTGGCATACGGTGGACCAGAAAAGGCTTTCAAACTCCAGAACATCAGCCGACCAAGCGGGCCAATTCCTGTTTTCGGGAAAAGCTTCAGGCCGACCATGATCACCGGCGACAGGATCCAGTCTGTAAACCAGTTGAATCCACCAACGAAGAAGCCAGTCTCACGCAGGGAAGAGTACAACTCTGGGAGGGAACGCATCTCCTCCAGGAACAGCGGGATGCAATATTGCCGACCGATCTTGCCACCGAAATCCATGTATCTCGGGATCATCATTGCCAGCGCCCCCACTTTCTTCCAGCGCCCGTCCACAAAATGAAGTGTCTGGAAGTCCATGAGCTCGCCGACAAATTCCTCCATGGTCCCGGGTGAAGGACTGAGCGTCTTCCAGTCAATCCTAATCACGCTTCCTACATTGGCAGATTCTAGGATGTCAAGACTTTCCGCACCCAGGCGCACCATCGCCGCCGGCAGCCCAGGATGGAAGCCGCCATCGGTAATGAAGCATAGGTTGGCTCGCTCAATATCTCCTCGCATGGATTGCAGGACCTTGAGTTTTGCCGTTGAATACTGCACGTCCAGGTAGTCAATCCCCGCTTCCAGGGCCGCCCTGGCAACTTTCTCCGTATGTTCAGCAGTGCTTGACGCGACGACAACCATGTCCATGCCGTCGAATACCCTGCGCAGGACTGGCGGTTCCGCTGCGTCGGCGTAGACGCCGCTGACACGATCCTCGCCGCATTCGGCGTTAAGCATTGCGGCAGCGTCATTGGCCTTCCCAAGACTACGTCCAGCCAGTACGATCAATACATCCGCCTGCGACAGAAGGACTCGCGCAATGGCAAGACCCGTACTTCCGTAGCCTCCAAGAACCAAGATGTGTTTGGTTTTCATCGAGGTCTCCTCTTGCAGGAGGTGATATGGAGAATCGCACCGATGATGAACAAGAACGGACAAATGAACTGCAATGGCTTCCAGATCAGGGCAGGCGGGAACCAGTAGAACATGATGGGGGTGGCCTGCCCCCACACCGTGTGCCAGTGCTCATGTTAGTCCTGGCGGCGCCATGACGGGTACCTTCCAGGTCCACGGGGCGGGGGAATGATACCCCAGGGGGCTGTGCGGTCGGATACGGTTGTACTCCTTTCTTCGGTGTTCATTCACCTGTGCCTGCCACAAGGTGCAGGCAAGATCTGGGCCTCTTTGAGCGTGTAGAAGATCCTACGGCTGGGCAGTTCATCGGGCATCTCAGCGTTCAAGGACTCGATGCAGTCGTTTCCCAGGGGGTGCCCAGCTCAATGAACAGCGGCTTCACAATGCGAAACGCTCGCCCAAAGAGAGAATTGCAAGATGCCGGTGAACTGACCTGGCAGCGCTGATCTGTTGATGGGTGACCGAATCGCTCCTTCCGCGGCGGCGATTCGCACAGGCTCAGAGCAGGCCCGCGGTCACTCTTGCTGCACTACTGTTCGCGCTCAGGCGCCTGTTCTCCAGCTCACTGCTGAAAACGCGCCCATGATTGGCAGCGCGCTGTTGCAGCAGCTCAGTACGGGCGCACCAGGCATCTTTAAAGCGGTGACGCCGGCCCATTGTTGATCTACGCCTAGTCTTACGATCGTTTGGACGCTGCACCACTATATGTACGGCTTGGACAGCTGCTGTCTCTGACTCCTAGGCAGAATGCTATACTTGGGCTTGAGTCCTGGAAAGCAAGCTTCTTCTGCCCAACCATGCCGGTGGTCCAGGAGCCATCAACTGAATGAGATGAATCACACCACTTGCTCTTCCCCTGAGGTTCCCGCCCTTCCGTGGAAGCTTTGGATATACACCAACTATGACTGCAACCTGCGCTGCAGCTACTGCTTGGTCAAGTCAGGTCCCAATGCGCCTCGTCGTTTCTTGGGGGCGGCGAATGTCAAGCAGCTCATCGATGAAGCCGTGGAACTTGGCTTCACTGAGGTCTTTCTTACCGGTGGTGAGCCGTTCATTCTGAATGATGTTTATGAGCTGTTGCGATACTCCTCAGCACGGGTGAAGACGACCGTGCTGACGAACGGCATGCTTCTGCGGGGCGCGCGCCTGGAGCGACTTTGCGAAATCGCCGGTGAGAACCTTGTCTTGCAGGTGAGCCTGGATGGAGGTAATGCCGAAGACCACGATCATTATCGCGGACGCGGTTCATGGCAAAGGGCGGTGGATGGCATCAAGCTCCTGCAGGCGCGCGGATTCCGTGTTCGCCTGAGCACAACCGAGACACCTGTCAACACCGACCGGTTGGATCAAGTGTGCGTCTTCCACCGCAGCCTTGGAATCTCGGACGAAGATCACTTCATCCGTCCTTTGGCAAGGCGCGGCTACTCCAAGGAAGGCATCGAGTTGAATATGGTCAACCTCATTCCCGAGGTGACGGCCAGCATCGATGGTGTTTTCTGGCATCCTTTCTCCACAGATCCTGATATGCAGATCAGCCGCTCGCTCTTTCCGCTGGCCGACTCCGTGGCACGCATTCAAGACCAGCTGGCAATCATCGCGCGCAGTGGAGGCGCGGCGCAGACCACCTTCACCTGAGGGTAGAGACACTTCGCGTTCCCGTGCGGAACCAGGCCACAGACTCTCGAAAGAAAGGAGGCAAATATGATTCGCGCGTTTGTTTTCATCGAAGCTGAACCAGCCCGTACGCAGGAATTGGTGCAGGAGCTTGCCGGGCTGAAGCTGGCTTCTTCCGTGATCAAGGAAGTCCACGCGATAACCGGACGATGGGATCTAGTTGCCCTGATCGAAAGCCCGGATGTTCCCAGTTTGGGCGATTGAGTATCGAACGGCATTGGGAACGCCGTGGGCGTTCGACGCACTGAAACAAGCCTGATCGTTTGGACGGGCAGTTCTGCCCAGGAAACCCCAAAGGCCAAGAAATCGGAGCCGGCGACTCCGGTGTTTGATGCCACCAAGTTCTATGACGCCGGTGACAAGGGCTGCGCAATGGGTCCGATGGATGAGATTGCTGCCCTGATGCTCACTATGCAGCCCGGCCAGACCCTTGAAATAAACGCCACTGATCCAACGGTGGAAGTCGATATCGGAGCCTGGTGTCGGATGACCGGGCACCAATTGATCGACAAACGAGACACGCACTATCTCGTTCAACATAAGTAGGAAGGAGTGCCCTGTGAATAAGATCCTGATCCATACCACCCACGGAAAAGAGAACATTGAACGCGCCAGCCTGGCTTTCGTGGTTGCCAATGCCGGGCTCAGCGCCGGCCAGGACGCAACAATGCTATTGACCATTGATGCCGTCTGGCTGGCCACGCGCCACGGCGCGGATAGACTACAGGCGGATGGATTTGCGCCGATAGCAGAGACCATGGCCAACTTCATCAGGAACGGGGGCCATCTGTGGGTCTGCGGGGCGTGCATGAAACCACGCAACATCACTGCCGAGCAACTCATCGAAGGCGCCCAAGTGGTAGGCGCAGCCACGGCTGTGGAAGCCATGGTTGGCGGTGCGAATACACTCAGCTTCTAGCCTCACATCGCCTCGGGAGGGCCACCAAGAACGCGGCGCAAACCAAGGCCGTTGAAGAGCCCCGGAGTCGACGAGGCCGTGTCGCGTGGTGAGGAGGACCTATGGAACGCCTCTTTGATGCACACACCCCAAACTGGGATGCCGGGCTTTACAAGATCTGCACCCTGCTCGCTAGGCTGCTTCTGGCCTATCTGTTCTTCACCCAGCTATTCTGGAAACTGCCGCCTCGTTTTGGCTGTGGCACGAGCTTCGCCTTTCCGAAACCAGCGGCAGAGAACTACTGGGACTCCAACGGTAGCAGCGGACTGTGCTATTGGATGGGGCTGGAGTCAGTATTCGCCTCGCAACCGCGCAAGGTGCTAGTTGCGGATATGCGTTCGGCGCACCTTCCAAGCGTGGGTGTGAATATCACACCAGTTGCCGAAATCAACGGATGGCTGCTGGACAACCTGTTCATTCCCCAGATCCGGGTATTTGGCTGGCTGGTATTCCTGTTTGAATTCATCACCTTCTTCTCACTGGCATTTGGATTGTTCAGCCGCGTGGGCGCACTGGCTGCGATCGGAATAATCGGGCAGCTCTATATTGGATTGGCCAATGTGCCACGTCCATTCGAATGGGAGTGGACGTATGGCGCCATCCTGGCTCTTTCGATCATCATGCTGGGCGCAGCTTCCGGGCGCTTCTTCGGGCTGGATGCCTGGCTTCGCCCCAAGCTCGCTGGCGCGGCCAAACGTGGAAGCCGCCTCGCAAGGATCGGTCTCCTCCTAGGTTAGTTGATGCCTGCCGAAAACACGTTGCTGGTGGCGGCGAAACAGCCAGCTCCGGGGCAAACCAAGACCCGCCTAAGCCCGCCCTTGAGCCCATTGCATGCGTCGGAGCTATACGAATGCTTCTTGCGCGATACGTTGGATGCTATGCGCAAGGTCGCCGGCGTGCAGCGGGTGATCGGGTTTCTGCCGGATGATGCCCAAGAGTACTTCAATCAGCTTGCGCCCGACATGCAGCTGGTTCGTCAGCGCGGCGCTTCTTTGGGCGAACGTCTCGACAACCTGCTCACCGGAGTCCTGCAGGGCGGTTCGCAGAGGGCTGTCGTCATGGATAGCGATAGCCCCACACTTCCAATTGACTACATTTCAAGGGCTTTTGAGCTTCTCGCCGACGCTGACATGGTTATGGGTCCCACACGAGACGGCGGCTACTATCTGATCGGCCTCAAACGGCCTCAGCCATATCTGCTGCGGCAGGTGCAGATGAGTACATCGCATGTGCTTGGCGATACGCTGGCGTTGGCCGACTCGTGTGGACTGAGTGTCTCACTACTGCCCACCTGGTACGACGTGGATACGGTTGCCGACCTGCATCAATTGGCTGACGAAGTTGCTGGGTTGAACGGCCGCGGTGTTCCCAATGCAACCCGTGAGTGGCTGCTCCAGACTGACTGGCGCCCACAGAAAGCCTGAGGCATGCGGGTTTCGCTGATCATCCCGGCCCTGGACGAAGCCAAATGCCTCTGCCCCCTCTTGGCTGAAGTGCCGCTGCACCTGATCGACCAACTCATCGTTGTGGACAACGGCTCAACCGACAATACGGCCGAGTTGGCGCGCACAGCTGGGGCGCAGGTGGTTTCTGAGCCGCGGCGCGGGTATGGCTTCGCATGCGCGGCCGGCGCCGCTGCGGCGATTGGCGACGTTCTGGTATTCATGGATGGCGATGGCAGCTTCTTGCCCGCCGAACTACCCCGCCTACTCGCGCCGCTTGCCGAGGGAGCAGCTGATCTTGTGTTGGGCTCTCGGATACTCGACAACCATCAGCGCGCTGCCATTCTTCCCCACCAACGCTTTGGTAATGATCTCTTTGCCTGGTTCCTGCAACGGCGTTTTGGATTGATCCTCACAGACCTCGGCCCATACCGCGCCATTCGCCGCGAGCTGCTCCTGGAGCTGGATATGCAGGAGCTAACGTACGGCTGGTCCTGGGAGATGATCATCAAGACCGTGCGCCTCGGCAGGCCGATCGTCGAACTGCCTGTCACCTATCGCCGGCGCATCGCTGGACAATCCAAGGTTGCCGGCTCGCTGCGTGGCTCCGTCCAGGCTGCCTACTGTTGTTTTGGTGTTATGGGCCGATACGGATTCCAGAAGCTATGATTGACCTCCCCCTGCGCCGCAGGGCCCACCTGGTTGAAGACTTGCCAACCCAGGTCTATATTGAGGTCACCAATCGCTGCAACTCGACTTGTGTATCGTGCCCTCTCACTTACGACCACTTTCTTCCACATGAACCCAAGCGCCACCTATCCTGGGCCGATTTCCGGCGCATTGTGGATGGCTTTCCACGACTCGATCGGGTGGTGCTGCACGGGATTGGCGAACCGCTGCTGAACAAGGATCTGCCGCGCTTCGTCGATCATCTCAAGGGGCGCGGGGCGGAAGTACTCTTCAACACCAATGCCATCTTGCTCGACCAGAAACGCGGCGATGCCCTGGCAGCCGCCGGACTGGATCAGATCCGCGTGTCGATTGATGCCGTCACGCCTGATCTGTACGCCCGATTGCGAGGTGTTGATGCGCTTCCCCAGATAATCCGCAATCTCCGGGCATTCGTCGATCGTCATGGAGGCAGGACTCAGCCAAGAGTCTCGCTGTGGTGGGTGACCATGCAGGCCAACCTGCCTCAATTGCCGGAGTTTGTGCGTCTCGCTGCTGATATCGGCATCTCTGAGATATACATGCAAAGGCTGGTCTACTTCGGAGGGGGTGAGACACTTGGGGAGAATACCACCATGAAAGCCGAGCAGTCGCTGCATGCAACGTTGGAGCAGGAGCAGGCGAGGCAGATCAGCCAATGCGAAGTCTTGGCAGCCACATTGGGATTGGCATTTCGCGCATCCGGAGCCACGACTCCATCGGAGAGCATATCAACAATGGGCCCGCATCCCTGGCAGGGCTGCATGCGCCCGTGGATCTTGATGTATATCAGCGCCAATGGCACGGCGTTGCCCTGCTGTGTTTCGCCGTTCGCGACTGACGACTACGCCCGGATCATGCTGGGAAACGTCCTCATTGAGCCGCTGAGAGACGTATGGAATGGCGGCCCCTATCGGGCACTGCGCTCCGCGGTCTTGAGCGATGCGCCCGCGCCCTGGCCCTGCCAGTACTGTGGAGTCAAGTGGAGCCTGTGAACAGGGCGAAGGAGGACACGGTGGCGTGAGGGCCCGGAGATCCTTCTGGTTGTTCTTGGTCTCGCTGGCGTCATTGGGACTATATGCCCTGCTTGCGCTTCGCTATCCGCTGCGCCGCAGCCTGGCTGACCCCCGGGCCTCATGGGCGAGCATGGTTGAACCCAGTGTGCCGAATGCCGCCCTGCACATCGCCATCTATCTGGGCCTGACCCTGCTCTATCTTGCAGCGTTGCGGCTGGTTACCCATCCGCAACCTGAACCAGAAAAAGGACGCTCCTCCCGCCCACAGACTGCCATCATAGCCATCACCTGGCTGGCCGGCTGCGCAGTGCTGCTGCTCGTCGCTCCCGCAGGCGAATCCCACGACATTTACGACTATATTTTCCGGGGCCGCATGATGACGGAGTATCATGCCAACCCACTCACGGATGTACCGAATTCCTTCGGCCTTGCCGCGCCCTACACGCGCTTCATTGCCTGGCGGAAGAACGTGGACACCTACGGGCCCGTGTGGGAGGCGCTGAGCGCGGCCGTCTCCTATGGAGTGCGCGGGACGTCGCAATGGCTTGGCTGGTGGGATGAAACCCATCCAGTTTGTCCCAAGTCCACCGAATCTTGTCGCCTGCTGATCGTGTATGTCACCGGATACCGCCTGTTGGCCATTTCACTGACCGGGTTGTCCGGGTGGCTAATTGTCAGCATCGTGCGACGTAGCCGTGCATGGATGGCTCCAGTGGCATTGGCTGCCTGGCTGTTGAACCCCATGACTCTTGTGGCGACTGCTCTGGGAGGCCACAATGACGCGGTCATGTTGGTGCTCGTCCTATTGGCCTGGTGGCTGCTGCAGCGTGAACAACCGCTTCTTGCATTATTGTCGCTGATACTAGCTGCACATGTCAAGTTGACAGCACTGATCTGGTTGCCACCCGGTGCCGTGTGGATTCTCAGGCGTTGGGGGTGGAAAGGCGCGCTCCGGATCGGTGTGCTGGGCGCGGTGAGCGGGCTGGTCTTGTCCTGGCTGCTCTACGCGCCCCTTGGCGGCTGGGAGACACTCCCCCGCATGTTGCACGAGCGCTCGCAACTCATGGCCAACTCGCCGTGGTTTGTTGTGAAACGCGTCTTGGTTCAGTGGTGGTACTGGTCACCTGGGTATGCCCAGCAGTTCTCCGTGAACATAGCGTACTGGATTTCTGCAATAGTCGCGTTGCTGGTTCCGTTGTGGATCTTCAACTTTCGGCCCAGGCGCTGGCGGAGCGCCCCAATCCCTCCCGAGGAATCCGATCAGAAGTTGTGGCGCGCATTGGCAGTGGTGAGCATGCTCTACCTGTCGGTGGGCGCCTTCTGGTTCCAACACTGGTACGTGCTCTGGGCTTTGGCGCCGGCGGTGCTGTTGCCGCGAAGCCGGACTCTGCACACGGTGCTGGCTTGGTTGGCATTCGGCGCGCTGACTTCAAACCTGGTGATGAGTTTCTTGTTTGCGACCTTGCTTGAGAACACCAAATCGCTTGTGATCTATGTTGTGCCCGTCGTGATCATCTGGGGACCTGCCCTGGTGGCAGTCAGCATCCACTTGCTCACCCGGCAACGGCGAAGAGCTATGACCCGGGATTCAATTGCAGCTTGAGCTTTGGGGAGATGGCGTTCGAAAACACATGGTTTGACCAGCCTCGCATGGGTGGCCATCGCTGCATGGCAGCCTTGCAGTGCTTGATCGCAGTGGGAGTCTTCCCTGCAGTCAAAGCCAACATGTCGACAAAGGCAGACTAGTTCCACCCCATCCTGCCGTTCACATCCAAAGAACACCGCTAGCAGGCGGTGTTGTTTCTTGGGACAGCTTTTCGCAGGCGGCCTTGCCCTGGGAGGGCGGTGGACATCGCCAAAGGTGGCCGAAGGGCATGGAGTACTTACCGGAGCGCGGCGGCGCCAGTGACTTGCAGGCCGAGAGTCGCATCCAGGGTTGGGAGGTGGCAAAGCGCATCGTGATCGAGGACAATGTGTGGATTGGCGGCGGCGCCATCGTGCTGCCCGGCGTGACCATCGGCAAGAACGCCGTGGTGGGCGCGGGGTCCGTCGTGACCTGGGATGTGCGCCCCAACGCGGTGGTGGCGGGGAATCCCGCCGGGCTGATTCGGGAGATCGATCAGGGGGCCGGGAGCGTGGAGACCTGACGCTGATGAGCCGGGCCGCGGATATCCTGCAACAGGCAGTCCTGGATCAGCCTGCTCTTCTCACGACCCGCCAGGCCGGTGACATACATGTGGAAGCGGCGCACGTGCGCCGACACCGTGGACTTCGAGAAGAAGTCAAAGCGGCCGGTCCTGCCCAGCACCAGCCGCTCTGGATCGCTGTGCAGTCAATACGCCCCAATAGCGTTTTTCTTCCTGGACCCCCGGAAGCTTTCACTCTTCTATCTTCCAGCCACAGACATCGGAGTAGAACTGCCCCAGAGTTTCCGGATCCACCGCATGGATCTCGAATTGTATGACTCGGTTGGCCACAGTTCAGATATTGATTAGCTTTTGTCTAGCCCCGGGTGCTTGGCGGCTTCCTTGAGCACTTTGCGGAGAGTTGCCAAATCAACATCTTCAAGTTTCCTAAACCGGATGCAGCTGCGCCCGACGCTCACCTTGCCGAGTGCTCTGCGGAATTTCTCCGCCACGTACACTCCCCTGTCAACCGCGCAGACATACAAGCTGACATAGTGTTTCTGGCTGGCAAGCGCCACCACCGGCCATGAAATCAACTCCTTCTTGTAGTTCTTATACGGAAACGACCCGTAGCCGAGCATATTGTTGGCAAAGTGAGGTTTGAGCGTCGGAGCATTCTTCTTGATGAAGGCGTGAAGCAAACGAACGTCCTTCTGCCGCTCTTTCGGCAAACTGGCGACGTATTCTCTTATTGTCCTGGCCTTGACGGGCCTGAACATGTTCACACGTGTATTCTATCTGATTCTCGAAGTTCTTTGGCCGCCAACAAATAGCGCCGTACGTCGACATCCCGCGGTAGGACACTGCACGCCCAGGCGTGCGGCGGCAGGTTAGGACGACGTCGGCCACTTGTGGTTCATTGATGTGGAGACTTCCAATGCGTATGTGAGACGTGCCTATGGTGCAGGCGACATGCGTTTTGAGCCAAAGGGACAGACGGGGAGGCGTCGGCTGGGACAGAAGTGCCGCCATTGAAATTGCCTAGTGGGGGGAAAAGCTCAATGGGAGACCCCCGAAGTCACTGATTTGTGAAGACCGGCCAAGCATGTATATCGCGTCCATGGGGTCAAGAATGCGTCTATGGTGCGAGAGAGCGTTGGAAAGAGATGCAATGCGCGCAAGAGCAGATAGGAACCCTATCATAGGAAGTGCAAAGGGCGGAAGTGGAGCTACATTGTCACATTACATTCATCGCAGTTGTTTCTGATAGGGGATACTAGCCAGCGCAGACCCTAATTGTTACAATCTTCACAATTATATAGACATATGCAGATATATGCCTATAGGGAGAAACAATGAATTCAGATCTCGAAGCTGAGATTGCTCGATTGCATGCAGAGATTTGCGCAGGCCTCGCAGATCCCAACCGCATCATGATCCTATATGCCCTTTCTGAGGGTCCTCGCAATGTCACTGAGATCTGCAGAGAATCACATATGCCCCAGCCTCTTGTTTCCCGTCATCTGAAAGTCCTGCGTGAGCGCGACATGGTGAGGACAGAGAGGCACGGTACGGTGATGACTTACAGTCTGGCAGACCAACGACTCATTCAGGCGCTCGACTTGTTGCGTGCGGTCATGCACGACAATCTGGCCAAGCGCGCAGTGCTTGTAAAAGCCATGACATAAAGTTGTTCTAGGAGACTTGTATCATGAAAACCTTTCTTGTCCTTGGGGCAGGCACGGGCGGTACTATGGTCGCCAACAAGATGTCAGCCGCATTGGACCCACAGGAGTGGCGCATCGTCATCGTTGACCGCGACGAGACCCATTACTACCAGCCGGGGTTCTTGTTCATCCCTTTTGGAATGTATTCCCCACTGGATGTGGTTAAGCCGAAACGCAACTTCCTCCCCCCTGCTGTTGAAGTCATATTTGGCGACATTGAACTGATCGAACCCGACAAGAACCGCATCAAGCTCTCCGGCGGCAAGACGATTAGCTATGACTACTTGGTTGTCTCCACGGGAAGCCACATCCATCCGGAAGAGGTCGAGGGAATGAAGGATGGCGGCTGGCACCAGAATGTTTTTGATTTCTACACATTGCAAGGGGCCACCGCCCTCAGCAAGTTCCTAAAATTCTGGAAGGGCGGACGCATGGTGCTAAGCGTGGCCGAAATGCCGATCAAATGCCCTGTGGCTCCGTTGGAATTCCTCTTCCTTGCGGACTGGTTCTTCAAGGAACGCGGCATTCGCGACAAGGTAGACATCACCTTTGCCACGCCTCTGCCCGGGGCGTTCACCAAGCCGCGTGCTTCATCCGTTCTGGGGAACATGCTTTCAGATCGTGGTATTGCACTCGAAACGGAATTCGCAATCATGGAAGTGGATAACGGCAAGCAAGCTATCCGCTCCTACGACGAACGCGAGATCGGCTATGACCTGCTTGTCGCCATCCCCACCAACAAGGGCGCAGATGTGATTGGCGCTTCAGGTATGGGCGACGAACTCAACTTCATTGCCACTAACAAGAACACACTCCAGACGGATAAATGGGAAAACATTTGGATTATCGGCGATGCGGGCAACCTCCCTGCTTCGAAGGCTGGCTCAGTCGCTCACTTCATGCTGGATGTAGTTGTCGAGAATATTCTCCGCCACATGGAAGGACTCGAACCTCTCCCCAAATTCGACGGTCATGCCAACTGCTTCATTGAGTCCGGCAATGAAAAGGGCGTGCTGATCGATTTCAATTATGATGTCGAACCTTTGCCCGGCATGTTCCCCCTGCCGGGCTTCGGTCCATTCTCATTACTCAAAGAATCGCCCGCCAATCACTGGGGAAAGATGATGTTTAAGTGGATCTACTGGAACGTTCTGCTGAAAGGCGGTGAGATGCCCTTCGAGTCGCAGATGTCCATGGCTGGCAAATGGAAGTAGGTCGTGATGGATAGCGAACTCGCTCAAATCAATCAAAAACTGGAATACCTCACGGCGCAGTTCGAAGGGCAGCGCGAACAACAGCAATCCATGAAAGAGTTGGTGGATGACGCCGTTCCGATCGTCAACCATGTCATTAAACTATCCATCGATGAACTTGCCGAAGTTGGCAATGATTTCGAATTGGGCGACCTGCTTTTCCTTGTCAAACGCGTTTTGCGCGACACACACTTGCTGGTCGGTTTGCTTGACCAACTCGAGGCTGTCGCGGAGCTCGCAGACGAAGGGCAGCAGATGGGCAAACGCATGTTCCACCAAGTGACGATGGAACTGGATCGCCTCGAACGCGCAGGATATTTCGGTTTTGCCCGCGCTGGCGCCAAAGTGGCAGAACGCCTCGTTCACGACCATCAACCCGAGGAACTGGAATCCCTCGGCATTCGGCTCGCCGACGCAATGAAGGAGGACCCGCCCGAGAATGTGTCCCTCTTCGCACTCTTGCGCGCGATGGCCGATCAAAGAGTCCGCCGCGGACTGTATCGCTCGTTGAAGCTACTCAAGGCAATCGGTGGATGAATCAAGTCACATTGACTTCAAAAAGGAGATAACACAATGCTAGCTGACCTCACTGCAATCGCCGTCAATGAAGAAGGCTTTATGACCGACCCAACCCAATGGACAAAGGAAATCGCGGATGAACTGGCAAGGAAAGAAGGCATCGAGGCGCTGACCGCTGACCATTGGAAGATCATTGAGTTCTGTCGCCAGACCGGCATGACTTCGGGCAAATCCCCGACCCTACGCCAGATCACGAGCGGGACCGGCGTTTCCACCAAGGACCTGTTCGCTCTCTTCCCAAAGGGCCCGGCCAAGAAGGTCGCGAAGATCGCTGGTCTCGGCAAGCCTGAGGGTTGTGTGTAGTTCAGCGGAACGACAAGG
>DATIPW010000129.1:0-2907 GCA_035471605.1 Anaerolineales bacterium
CCAGCTCCTCCTGCTGCGATGCGGGCGATTGCTGCAGCGACATCAGCACCAACCTGTATCCGGCGCATCTGCTGGCCGAGATGCCCTCCGATATCTCGGATTTCACGCTGGGCTGCGGCAACCCGATCGCCATCGCCAGCCTGAAGCAGGGCGAGAGCGTGCTGGATCTTGGCTCCGGCGGCGGGCTGGATTGCTTCCTGGCGGCCAGGCAGGTGGGCCAGAACGGCCGTGTGATCGGCGTGGACATGACGCCGGAGATGATCGAACGCGCCCGCGAGAACGCCGCTCGCCTGCAGGTGGCCAACGTCGAGTTCCGCCAGGGGTACCTGGAAAAGCTGCCGGTGGACGACAGCAGCATCGACGTGGTGATCTCCAACTGCGTCATCAACCTCACGCCTGACAAGTTCCGCGTGTTCCAGGAGATCGCCCGCGTGCTCAAGCCGGGCAAACGGATGGCCATCTCGGACGTGGTCTCGCACGGCCCGGTGCCGGCGGCGCTGCGCAAGAACGTGGAAGCCTGGGGTGCCTGCCTGGGCGGTGCCCTGGAGGTGAAGGAGTGGGAACGCGGCCTGGAGCAGGCAGGTTTCGAGGACATCAAGATCGAACCCAAGGATGCAGGCGGCAGGATCGTGTCCATGATGCCGCTGGGTGTTCCGTTCTCGGCCCTGATCACGGCCACCAAACGCGCCTGAGAGGATCTTGGCGCGACCGCAGACGCAAGCAGGGTGCCGGCCTTGGACCGGCACCCTGCTTTCCCTGGGCATCGATTCAGATTGGGACCAGGGATGCGCGTGCGTCGCGATTGCTTCGCCCAGCGGCGCCCAGTGCGGCCCAGCGCCGGGAATCTGAAATCCCGCTCATTTTGAGGCAATAGAATCTCCGCATGATGCAGGAAAACAACGCGCGCCAGCGGCGCCGGGGCAGTCTGTCGCGCAGGGACTTTCTCAAGCTTGCAGGCCTTGGCACGAGCGCGGCTGTGCTCAGCGCCTGTGCCCCCGAACCGCTTTCCCCCACGGCGACGGCCGCGCCGCAGCCGCCGCCGACCATGACGCCCGATCCCCGAAAGTTGTGCTTCGTGCTATGGGATCATCAGCTCGCCAAGTACGACTACAAGCCGCGCAACCTCAAGAATCCGGTTCCGATGACCTGTCCGCTCTACTCCGGCGCGCGCAACCCGCTCACGCCGCAGTGGCAAGCGTACTGGCGCGACCTGCTCACGCTCTGCAACCCGGGCATGCGCAGCGCCGATTTCGAGCGCTCCTGGATCAGCCTGATCAGCCCGACGCGCGCCTTCACCAATTTCAGCAATCCGGAAGCCGGCGACTTCGTGATGGGCACGCTCACCTGCGGCGGGGCCACGCATGAAATGGTCACCGGGGAACCGGAGGGCCGGCACGTGCGCATCTACACCTTGAATACAAGGAAAGACCCGCCGTCCATCCCTGCCACACCCGAGGAGATCGACATCACCCGCCACTTTTTCGCCACCACCGGCAGCAACGTCCGCCTGCCGGACGGCAGCTACGCCGTCTACGGCTTCCCACAATTCGAGAACTGCATCGTGCCCCTGGTCAGCCGCGATGACACAGACCTGATCGCGCTGGATCGCATCCAGGTTGTGACCAGCATCCAGGTGCCATACAACACCTAGAGTCACACAGCCGCGCCCCCGCAGGCCGACGGCCGCGGAGCTTTCCGGGCTCGCCATCGACCCGGCAGAAACCAGAACTCGGAGGTCCTTGAGACCTCCGAGTTCTGCCATTTCGCGTTCAAGGATCGCCGCGGCTAGGGTGTCAGGGTCAGGTGCTCAGCAGAGTCCTGCCGGACGGCCGACTCGGACCACAACATCGGATAGTACTCTCCGGCTGCCCAAAGCGGCACCATATCCACATAGTGAGGGTGAAAGGCATGACCCGACTGCCCGGTTGTGTGCACCGTCAAGGACGACTGCAGGTCGGCCAGGTCCACGATCATGCGCATAGAGGGCAGCCAGTCCACCGCATAGGATTCGCTGGCATCCCAGCCCGTGGCGTTGAGGATGCTCTCCCCGCCCCCGACGGCGAACGGCCCGCGGTTGAACAGGTCTTCGATCAGGCCCACACCTGAGGTGCCGAGCGTTCCGTTTTCGAACGTGACCGTATGCACTTTGCCCCAGCTCCAGGTGGAGACATCCTGGCCGAGCTGGCGGCTCAGCTCCTGCACCGCCGCCCCAAACGCGCGGGCCAGGATCTGATCGCGCGTCTCGACCACCTCCGGCGTGGTTTGATCATCCCACCAGCGGCTGTCGGGGTCATCCGCGATCTTGCGCACGACCTCCATCCAGCGATCCCCGCCCTCGGCGCGGAAATCCTTGGGCAGCTCATCGTCGAAGGTGTCTTGCAGCAGGTGCCTCCAGAAGACCTCGAAGACGGAGGCGCCCGAGGAATCGGCATCGGCGCGGAAATCCCATGCGGACAGGACCTGCAAAGCCTGACGGCTGAGCCCCGCCTCGGTTCCACCCTGGGCGGGCACGACCTTCAACACCAGGGGCACCAGGACCGGCGCGATCGGATCCAGCGTGTCAGCCTGCATGGTTTGCATGTAGGTCGCATCCACCTTCCCCGGAGCGGCCTCGATCAGATCCTGGATGCGCTTGGCCCGGAACCCGTAGTTCCAGTCCGTGCTGATCAGATACGGGTACTCAGGCGGTGCCACCCGATTGTTGGCGGTGGCGATGTAGCCCTCATCCGGATTAAACACGTGCGGCTGGTCTTCAAAAGGAATGTAGCCAATCCAATCGTACTCGCCGCTCCAGCCGGGGACCGGGAACCGGCCGTCGCCTCCCGCCCGGATCGGAATGTCCCCGGGCATCTGGTATCCGATGTTGCCGCGCACGTCGGCGAACAGCAGATTCTGCGGGGCGATCTC
>DATIPW010000130.1:0-23029 GCA_035471605.1 Anaerolineales bacterium
TGCCTGTCTCGCCCCTTCTTGATGCAACTCATCGGCCGGGCCGGGTGATCGGTTGTGCACCACCAGCGGGAAGCCCGCCCGAAGGATGTTGCGGGCTATGGACTTGCCCATCAGACCAAGACCAATATATCCAACTTTCAGCATGGCCGACCTCCGCCGCGAGACCGCGAAAGAAGTGCATTATACAAGCTGCGTGCAGCGCGATCGAGCAGCATCCACCCTGAGAACCGCGCGAATGGCCCGCCGCGCTGTGCGCGACGGCACTGCCGAGATACAAACCGACCCGGCCTGGAACCCGCCGGGTCGATCCGTCTTGCCGGCCGCCTATCTCACTTCGTAGCTGACGCTGACAGTGGCGGTGACGGTCAGTTGTCCAGTCTGGATCGGCACCGTCGCCGCTTCAGCTCCACCGCCGCCGCCCTTTCCGTATCCGCCGAAGACCTCCGGGGGGGTGCTGCTGTAGAAATCGATGCGCTGCAAGGCACCGAGCGAGAGGCCGGCTGCCGTTGCCAGCTCCTCGGCCTGCTGCGCTGCGTCCTTCACGGCCGCATCCCTGGCCTCTTTCATGGCCGCCGACTTGTCCTCAACATCAAACTGAATGCTGTTGACGCTGTTGGCTCCGGCCGAAAGGGTTGCGTCGAGCAGGTCGCCGAGCTCGTCGATTTCTCGCACGGTCACGTACACGCTGTTGTCGACGACGTAGGTTGTGCCCCTGCGTTCATTGGTCTGCGGATCGTACTGCACGCTCGGGTAGATGCTGAAGTAGGCCGTGCGAATGTCGACGTCCTTCAGCCCGAAGCCTTTGAGGGCCTGAATGACTTGCTGCGTCTGCTGGCTGTTCTCCGCCACAGCATCCGCGGCAGTGCCAAGTTCGGTGTGCACCCCAATGTTGAGGTAGGCGACATCAGGCTGCAGGTAGACGGTTCCAGCACCTGTGACATTCAGCAGCCGCTGGGGGGGCATCGCGTTGGCCACAACGGTTGACGGGCCGCACCCACTCACGGCTATCGCGGCGATCAGCAGAGCCAGGACGGGAAAGATTGTGCGATTCATGGCAGTCTCCTTCAAAGTGGTTTCGGACAAAAGACGACGGCGGGGCCCGAAAGGTTCCCGGCCGAACATGGGCGGGGAATAGGGCAACCAAGATTCTACTTGACGTCCGGCCGCGATTTGTTTACAACTGCGCCAGGGTCGCGTATGCCTGTGAATCCACAGCAACTTCACGAGGCTATGCAGCGGATTGGCAGGAGCGTGATCGCCGCGCAGGAATCTGCCCGGGCCGCGCGCGCCACTGCTCTACAGCTGCTTCGAACCGCCGCTTCCGCACCGGACCTGGTCCGCGCCTCCGTCAAAGAAGCAGCGGCTGAAGATCCCAGAATCCGTTGTGCTGTGCCCTTGCAGGAGAAGCTGGACGCGACTCTTGACTGCCCTGCCCGTATGGAAGTGCCCCCCATTCTTGCGGTGGACGGATCCCAGATCGATGCTGACCGCCACCAGGAGATCCAGTTCGCCCTCATCAATACCGCCGCCGTGACCATTTTCCCGGGATCGGGCAAGACGCCCAGCATCGTGGCCGATACCCGTCTCATTTTCGGAGACGAGCTCTTCACGGCGGCAGATCGGCCCATGTCCGAAGGCGACCTCGCCCTGGAACGCGATTTGGCGGAGCGAGCAAGCCTGCTCAAGAATTCAGCGGGATTCCAGTCCTTGGTCGCTCTGGGCGACGGGCCATTGGAGCTTTGGGGCGCGAAGGACGCCGCTGATCCGCGGGCCTTCCAAAAAGCCCTCCAGGACTACCTTGCGGACCTGCGTGAACTGCAAGCGCGCGGCATCCTGCTCGCCGGCTATATTGATAAGCCAGCCGCCGACCCGGTGATACGCATGCTCGCGCTGCACGAAATCAAGTCGGGCGGCGCCCAGGGGGGACACCCCGCCGGCCTGCGGGGGACTTCAGATCGCCTGCTCTTTGGCAGTATCCTGGCGCCGGGCCAGCGGTCCGCCATCTTCGGACTCCAGTCGGCCTCCGCTCTCCGCTACACTGGCGACCTGGCGCTTCACTTCTTCTACGTCAATGTTGGCCACGCGGCGCAGTCCGCCGTGGCCCGAATTGAGATCCCGGGGTGGGTTGCACGTGACGCAGGTCGCGTTGATGTCCTGCACCGGGCCGTGCTGGATCAGTGCGCCCTGCTGGGTGCCAGGCCATATCCCTATGTCCTGCACCGTGCGCACGAGAGTGCACTGATCTCCGCAGCGGAACGAGAACAGATCAAACTCAGGCTGCTCCTCGAGATGCGAGATCATGGCATAGAACCCGAGCATGTATCAGGGAAATCCTACGCCAAGAGTCTCAGGCCTGGTCCAAGGAGACACCGGCATGACTAAGCAAATAGAGATTGGTCGACTGCTCAGCGCCGGCACCTCCGCGTTCGTTGTGGGCTGTCGCGTCGGCCGCCCTGAGATACCCGCATTTGGCACCCTCGTCCGAGCACCGATTGGGCAGGACGCGCACGTGTACGGTCTCATCCACGACCTGCGCATCCAGGACGATGGTCTCGTTCGCCAGTTGGTGACCGCCGAAGATATCAGCCAGGAAGTCTTGCTCGACAACCGTGAACGGCGGATTGTGCCAGTGGAAATGTCGGTGATCGTGGTCGGGTGGCAGCAGTCGGGCCAAATCAGGCACCAGCTCCCACCTCGCCCTCCGCTCAGCTTGGACCTCATCTATCCGTGCGACAGCTCCGAGATCCAGCGGTTCACATCATCCGGCCGCTTTGGCTACTTCCGGCATCTGTTGCGCCAGCCGCAACTTCCTCTGGGGGAGCTGCTGGCAGCCCACATCGCCCAGGTTCAAGTTGCGCACCCAGACCCTTCCCGCTGGACGGCAAATGCGGTGCGGGAGATTATTGTCATGCTGCGCGATGACTATCCTTTGTTGACCTCTGTCCTCGGAGCGTTGGATCATGCCCTGGCGGTCCACGCTCTGGACAAAGTGGACGGAACATAGCTGAATATAGGGACGAATGTCATTTGATTCCGATATTTTGGGATGCTACACTTGCCATAGAGCGCTTGGGAGGCACTTCAAATGGCCAGCAAAACACTTCTTTCAGTTGGAGCCGGCATCTTGTTCCTCATCGGAATTTGCCTGCTGGGCTATGGAGTGCTGAACGTTATTGGCTCGACTTCAGCCAGTGGTAGCCAGAACTGGCTGCAGTTTGGCTTGGGTTTCGGGCTGGTTGGCGCCCTGTTCTTGGCAGGAGGGGCAGGATTGGTGTACGCAGCCATGCGCGGCCAGAAGACCGAGGTCGTGCAGCAGGTCACGATGAAGGTCGATCTTCCGGGAGAGACAAAGATATCTCAGGTGACCTGCCGCAATTGTGGCGGTACTCTCAAACCCGACAACATCAGACTGGTTGGGGGCGCTCCCATGGTGGAATGTCCGTTTTGCGGGACAACCTATCAACTTACGGAAGAGCCCAAGTGGTAGGTGCAAACGGCCCGAAGCAGGTTCCGCGGCTGGGGCGGCGGGCCATGATTCTCTAGCCTTTTCCCACGGTGTTTGCGACGTAAGGGAGGGACCATGCAGCGAAGACTACTAGTATCCATCCTCGCCCTCTCTGTTGCCCTTCTTGTGCCGGCCGGCGTGCTTGCACAGGAATACCTATTTGGCGTGGATCGGGAAACAGTGGATGTCTTCTGGAACCTCGATGGTTCCGCTTCACTGGAGTACACGTTCAACTTTGTCAACCAGCCGGGTGCACATGCCATCGATTTCGTTGATGTGGGCATGCCGGTGAATTCCTTTGACATGTCGACCGCCTCAGCGGATGTCGATGGGATCCCGGTGGAGGTATCCAGGGGGGAATACCAGGGAAGCGGCTCGGGCTTCGCGGTGGTGATGGGTTCACGTGCCATCCCACCGGGAGGGAGCGGTGCCGTCCACGTGGTTGTGGGCCGCATCACCCAGGTGCTCCGATCTGACACAAGCGACGACACCTTTGCGAGCGCCGTCTTCGCGCCCACCTATTTTGATTCGCAGTTCGTGGTGGGAAGCACCAACCTGATCGTGACTTTCCACCTTCCGCCAGGCGTCCAGCCGGAGGAGCCTCGGTACCATCCGGCAGAGGGCTGGCCGGGCGAGGCGCAGCCGCAACCTGGCTTCGACGATCAGGGCCGGATCACCTACACGTGGGCAGCCCCCGCTGCCAGCGCGGCCCGTCAGTACACCTTTGGCGCCTCCTTCCCGAAGTCGTATGTTCCCGCTGACGCAATTGTGACGCCGCCGCCGATCGACATCGGCGCGATTGTGGCCGGCCTGATGGGCGTGTTGCTGCCTGCCGGCTGCATTGGGATCTTCGTGGTCATCTTCTTGGGGGTGCCGATCCTTGCCGTTATCCAGGGGCAGAGGCGCAAGTTGCAGTATCTTCCACCCAAGATCTCGATTGAAGGCCACGGCATCAAGCGCGGTCTTACGGCAGTCGAGGCAGCCATCCTGCTCGAGCAGCCGCTCGACAAGGTGCTCACGATGATGCTCTTTGGCACCATCAAGAAGGGCGCCGCGACGGTGCTTTCGCGGGAGCCCCTGGAAATCTCCGCAGCCGAGCCCCTCCCGGATGGCTTGCAGCCCTACGAGAAGGACTTGATTGAAGCCTTCAAGGTCGAGGACGCGCGGGAACGCCGCAAGCGACTCGAGCGAATGGTGATCGCGCTGGTGAAGTCGGTATCCGAAAAGATGAAGGGCTTCAGCCGCAAGGAGACCCAGGGGTACTACAAGGGCATAATGGAGAAGGCGTGGAGCCAAGTGGAGGCCGCCAAGACGCCCGAGGTCAAGGGCCAACGGATCGATGAAAACATTGAGTGGACCATGCTCGATCCGGACTACGACGATCGCTCGCGTAGGGTCTTTTCGGGCCCCATCTTCGCACCCCTCTGGTGGGGTCGCTACGACCCAGCTTGGCGCCCCGCATCCAGCACGGGTTCCGGTGCCGGCCGCCCGGCTGCACCTTCGCTCGGGCAAGGCTCTGCCCTGCCAGGAGCAGATCTGGCAGCCTCAGTCGTTGGCGGCGTCCAGGGATTCTCCACTCGGGTATTGGGGGATCTGAACGCCTTTACCGGTCGCGTCACAAACGTCACCAACCCTCCCCCACCTCCTTCGAGATCGAGCTTTGGGGGAGGTGGGGGCGGCGGCGGTCGCAGCTGCGCCTGCGCGTGCGCTTGCGCGGGATGTGCCTGCGCCTGCGCTGGCGGCGGGCGCTGAAGTGACCGTCAATCTTCTGCACAAGCTGGTAGCTTCGAGGGGCGATCTGAGCCCGTTCCCCCCGCCGGGCCTATACCATTTCGCGCGTCAGGACGGCAGCGCCAAGGTGCGGATCCATCTTCGGGTCGATCCGGACGGATCGGGCACACTGATCATCAATGCCGATCGGGTGCTGCATCTCAATGCCACGGCCTCCATCATGGCCCATGGCATCTTGAACGGCCGCACGGATTCCGACATCGGTCACGCGCTGGGGAGGCGGTTTGAGATCGCTACCGACCGCGCTCGGGAGGACGTCGCCGGGCTGCGAACCATGCTGAGTGCGCTGACGCGTGCCGCTGGGGCATGCCCCAGCCATGACTTGGATCTCGAGACCCGCATGCCGTTTGCCTCGCGGCCGACCGCGCCCTATCGTATGGACCTGGCATTGACCTATCGCTGCAACAACAATTGCGCCCATTGCTACAATGCCCGGGAACGGACTTTTCCGGAGCTGGACACGGCAGGCTGGAAAACCGTTCTGGATCGGTTGTGGCGCCTCGGGATTCCACATGTCGTCTTCACGGGCGGGGAGCCCACGCTCCGTTCGGACCTCCCTGAATTGATTGCCCATGCAGAATCCCTGGGGCAGATCACCGGTCTGAACACCAATGGCCGGCGCCTGGCAGATGTGGATTTCGTGGATCGCCTGGTTCGGGCGGGCCTGGATCATGTGCAGATCACTGTCGAATCCAGCGACGCCGCAATTCACAACCAGATGGTCGGATCCGCCGCGGCCTTCCGTCAGACCATCCAGGGCGTTCGCAACGCTCTGGATTCACCGCTCTTCATGATGACCAATACCACGATGCTGGGGACAAATGAGCACACGCTTCCTTCGACGCTGGATTTCCTGGCCGAACTGGGTGTCCCCACTGTTGGCCTGAACGCGCTGATCTACTCGGGCCGCGGCGCGACCGTCGGGACCGGCTTGAGGGAACGACAACTCCAGCCAATCCTGGACATGGCAAGTGCAAGGACCGCGGCTGGCGGCCAGCGTCTGATCTGGTACACACCCACCCAGTACTGCGAGTTCGATCCGACGGAGCACAATCTCGGCGTCAAGGGCTGTACGGCCGCCTTGTATAGCATGTGCATTGAGCCCAATGGCGACGTTCTCCCCTGCCAGTCGTTCTACCAGCCTCTCGGACACATCCTCTCGGATTCATGGGAAAGCATCTGGAATCACTCCCTGGCCACATCTTTGCGCGAGCGGCAGCAACTCCCCACGAAATGTGGCGGCTGCTCGCTGCTGTCTGCCTGTGGCGGCGGGTGCCCCCTGGTCGCCAGCCACTTGGGCGAGCAGGTGGCCGCGATGGCGTCCTGATGCCCACAGCAAAGAGGCTGGCGACAACCCGCGACCATGACCGCAGATCGGCCTTTGTCGCAAAATCGCATCGGAAGCTCCCCGCCTGAGAAATGCTCAAAGTTCGCGACTGGCTCGACAATCGGAGGAAGTCATGAACCGCCTCTTCAATCCGCATAAGATTGAGCCCATACCCGCTGGCGTTTATCATCTTCAATCGGCAGCGGAAGATCAGCCGCCATATCGTGTCCACCTGAGGTTGCAGCCGAACGGCTCCGGCGTTCTCATAGTCAATGCCGCAACGGTGATTCATCTGAATGCAACGGCTGCAGAGCTGGCCTACCACTTCATCAAGGGAACGGAACCAGATGCTGTTGCTGCCCAGGTGGCATCCCGCTATCGCGTGTCACGGAGCACCGCCCGGAAGGATTTCCAGCAGTTCGCTGGCCGAATCAAGACTCTTCTGACAACCACCGATGTGGATCCGGTGGCCTACATGGATTTCGAGCGCGTGACCCCGCACTCGGTCTATCTCACTGCGCCGCTCCGCATCGATTGCGCCCTCACGTATCGCCTGCCGACCGGCAGCCAGGCTCAATCTGCGCCAGCCAAGCGGGTGGATCGCGAGCTGAGCACCGCGGAGTGGATCCAGATCCTGGACAAGATGTGGCAGGTCGGAGTTCCGCATGTCACATTTACGGGAGGAGAGCCGACCCTTCGTGAAGATCTCGTTGCGCTGATTGAGCACGCGGAGGCCGTCGGCCAAGTTTGCGGAATGTTGACCGATGGCATCAAGCTTGGCCAGCGGCCGTTCCTGCAGCAGATTCTTAGAAGTGGCTTGGACCACATCTTGCTGACCTTGCAGCCGGCTCGCGCAGAATCCTGGCGGGCGCTTGAGACAGTTCTCGCGGAGGACGTCTTTGTAACCGTGCACATTACGGTCAACCGCGAGCATGCGCCCAGGGCTGTTTCCCACATCGAAAGGATCGCATCACTCGGGGCCAAGTCGATTTCCCTCTCGTTTTCGGACCCCGGCATTTCAGCCACCAGCCTCACCGATGCCGCGTCCTCCTTGGGATTGGAGCTCAAGTACGACCTGCCTGTTCCGTACTCGGCCGACAACCCCGTTGCCCGCGAGACCGCAGCTGATTCGATCCCGGATGGCGCAGGACGGGCCTGGCTCTATGTTGAGCCTGACGGCGATGTCATTCCCGCCCAAGGCATGGCAGCAGCGGTGCTAGGCAACATTCTCAGAGATCCTTGGGACGCAATCTACCATCCCGAGCATTCGGATCCCGGAGCGGCTCGCTGATCAGGCGGTCCGCGTAGGGGCAGGGCCGTCGGCGCGCGGCTTGATTCGTCAGAGGTTCTTTTCACTCTTTTGCGGGAGCCTGACCAGAGGATTTGCCGGACGGTCCGACTGGGACACGCGGCTTGGTCTGGCTCCTATTGGGCAATCTGCCTAGCATGGACTGGCACAAGCGCTACCTCCAACAGGCATCTTGGACGCGCCCTCTGCGTGAATACCTGTTAAAGCAAGCTGGACTGCAGAATGCACTACGCGTGCTGGAGGTCGGCTGCGGCATCGGCGTCATTCTTCGCGACCTGGCGCAAAGTGCACGCGGATCTCGTGTCGACGTTCTTGGCGTGCATGGCCTGGATCTACGGCACGAGATCTTGTTGGACGCCAGGCAGTACGTGCCGTCGGCTGTGCTTGCCTGCGGCGATGCTCACATCTTGCCGTACGCTTCCGGCACGTTCGACATCACCTGCTGCCATTTCCTGCTCCTCTGGGTTGCGAATCCCAGGACCGCGTTGCAGGAAATGCGCCGCGTGACACGTCAGGGTGGCCGCGTAGTTGCCTTTGCTGAGCCAGCCTATGATCAGCGCGTGGACTATCCCGACGAACTGGCGCTGCTTGGAAAATGGCAGCAAGACGCGCTCAAGAAGCAGGGCGCATACCCCTCTCTTGGATCACATCTGGCCGACCTGTTTTTTCAGGCGGGGCTGCAAATCCTCGAGACGGGCCCCCTCGCGCCGTGGCAGCCCGATTTGCACGGCGAAGCGATGTGGGATGACGAATGGTGTGTACTGCAGCATGACCTGTGCGGCCAAGTTTCAGACAAGGAGCTTCTCCGATTGCAGGAGCTGGATCGAAGCGCACGGCAGCAGGGCAAACGTATCCTGCAAGTGCCAACCTACTTTGCACTCGCTCAGGTATAATCCATGGCGGCTTTTCTTGGGAGATCTGCGTGAGCTTCATCAGCAATGAGAGTATCCCCCCCGCTCGTTCACTCGCATCGGCGGCCTCCGGCTGGAAACGCGTATTGGTCGACCTGCTTGAGACGATCGTCCTGGCTCTGGTTCTCTTCCTCGCCATCAATGCAGTCTCGGCGCGTGTTCGCGTCGATGGCCAGAGCATGCTCCCGACCCTGAAGAATGGTGAATTTGTGCTGGTGAATCGGCTGGCGTACCGGGTGGGGGAACCTGCTCGAGGAGACATCATCGTTTTTCGATCCACTACGCAGTTGGACTTGGATCTCATCAAGCGCATTATCGGGGTCGCGGGCGATCGGGTTCGCGTGTATGATGGACAAGTGGTGGTCAACGGAGCAGCGCTCGAAGAGCCGTACATCAACGCCCAGCCGCGCTACAGTGGCGAGTGGAGCGTTCCGGAGCAATACCTGTTTGTACTTGGGGACAATCGTAATGATTCTTCAGACTCGCACGCGTGGGGCCTCCTGCCCCTCGAGAATGTGATCGGCAAAGCCGTGCTGATCTACTGGCCCCCCACCAATTGGGCCATGATTGATCACGTCGAGGTCGCGGTTGCTGCACCTTAGAGGCGAAGATGGATGAAGCTGCTACTCCCGAGCGGGCTGCCAGCTCCGCTCCCTGCGACGAGTGCCAGGCCGGAATCAAACGCCTGCACTTCATCACGTACTTCACTTGGCTGGGGAGCGAACTCGTGATGGTCCCCAACTTCCCGGCGTGGGTCTGTGACGTCTGCGGCCGCCGGGACTATGACGAGAAGTCCATCGCTTGGCTTGCCATGCTTCTTAATCCGGACGCCGGGAAGCCGCCCAAGACCGGTTCCCCCCTGCCCCGGCGCAGCCGAGCACCCGCATCAAGACCCTCGGCACAAACCTGATCCCACTCAGGCCGCCATTGCTGAAGACCGCGTAGCGCCGCATCTAGTGCAGGTGGCTTGGCGCTGCTTGACCCCGCCAATCTCGGATGTTACAATCTTTGCACTCGCTGAGCCAAATGTTGCTGCAACAAACGTGCCCCCATCGTCTAGGGGACTAGGACGCGACCCTTTCAAGGTCAAAACTGGAGTTCGAATCTCCATGGGGGCACCAGACGTCAAGACCCGCCCAGCTGGGCGGGTCTTGACGTCTGGTAGTGAGAAGTTGCTGAACACACGGTGAGGATAGGGTCACTTGCGAGGCAACAGCGAGCGATAGGGTATCAGCATGAGGAAGCCGAGCGCGATTACCAGCTCCCCGATCAATACCCCGCTCGCTTGCCACGGGCCGAAGTAGGGTATCCCCGGCAAGGGTTGAGAACCCATGCCGGCCAGGTCCGCCATCCCCGCAAAGATGGCGATAACGTATCCAGTTCCCACCATCCGCAGACCGAGGTCGGCTACGATCGTTCGCGCTTGGCCCTTCCACAACGCCAGCATTCCCAAGAATCCCCCAAGGCAGATAACACCCAATCCTGTCAGAAAGACCGCGATCTGCACAAAACCTACTACGGGGCTGCGATCCCATCCAAACCAGTCAGGCTTGGCTCCCACGGCAAAAACGAACAGGCCCACTAGCGCGCTGGCCGCGCTCGCACGGAGAGCCGCTCCCGAGGCTCGTGCCAAAGTAGGTCTTGTCGGGACGGAGGCGGAAGCGGAAGCCGGCATGTGGTTCAAGATGATGCCCCTGCGGGGAGGCTACCCTGCAGCATGCGGGCCCAGTTCAGGCCCAGGATGTTTTCCACGTCAGCTGAGGTGTAGCCCCGCTTGATCAGGAGGGGGGCGACTTTTTGCAGATCGGCGATCGAGTCTATCTCCAGCGGGGCCGACTGCAAGCCAAAGCCACCGTCAAAGTCGGAACCGATACCAGAGTGCAACGAATCGCCAGCGATCTGGCAGACATGATCCAGGTGGGCCGCATAAGCGTCCAGCGGCACTTCATCACGTCGCGATCCTGCCTTGTGTGACCACCCGCTCTTTAGGAAGGTATTGACCGGCACGTTCCCGATCACTCCGCCGCGCTCGATGATTTTGCGCAGTACCATATCGGAGAAATGTCGATTGCTCTGAAAGCCCGGCAGCAGCGCCAAACAGTTGACATGGGTAGCCACAACTGGTCCCTCATACAGATCCAGTGCTTCAAGTGCCGCTGCCTCATCCATGTGACTTAGGTCCAACACGAAGCCAAGCTCGGACATTGCCCCCAGCAGGAGGCGTCCATCTTCCGTTAATGGCCCTGGATTCCTGGTGCCACCGCTATATCGAGTCCCCGCCCAGGCAAGCCCAATCAGCCTCAGACCCTCTTCGTGCCACTCCTTGAGTTCGTCAATGCTGCGTATTCCATCCGCCCCTTCCATCAGCATCACCAGGCCTACTGGCCGGGAGGATCGTTGCGAATCGGCCCACAGCTCCAAGTGCCGGTCTAGGTCGCCTCGATCCATCAGCAGGCAGAAGTGATCCGGGCGCGCGTCTGCCAGCGCATGGTAGGTCTGAAGTTGCTCTTGATACAGTCTGTGGGCCTCGTCGAAGGTTCTATAGCCCGGGCCAATCCAGTCGGCCCCCTGATCCCGTTTGGGAGCCGCAAACAGCGTGGCAAAGACGATCGCCACTTGGCCCAGCTGATACTCCGGCCAGCCGACGAGCGTGTCCTCGTTGTGCCTCACAGCGGGGCCGCCTTGCTCCCGCTGGCGAGTTTGGGCCACTGCCAGACTGTAGTCACGCCCGAAACTCACCATGTTCCAGGCGAGATCACAGTGCGCATCGATGAGAAGGGTCATGATCAGCAAGGAGCGCACCGCCGGTGGTGCGCTCCACGAGTAGCCTATGGTTCTTGGTTCGAACCGGTCTGGTCATCCGGAGGGCTTTGCCCAAATTCCTCGATCAGTTTCTTGTAGTCTTTGTCGGCATACGCCCCCGAGTCAACTTTGCGCAGACTCAACCCGATTCGATGTTGCTCGGGATCGATGCGCACGATTCGAAGCGTCCGGACCTCTCCGTCTTTCAGAACCTCTCTCGGGTGTTCAATCCGGTGATCGGCCATCTCGGATATGTGGATCAGACCTTCGATATCACCCTCCAGGCGGGCAAATGCACCGAACTTGGTGAGCCGGGTGATCACCCCTTCCACCAGCTGACCCACGGCGAACTTCTCCGCCCGGGACTTCCACGGATCATCCGCCAGGGCTCGCAGAGAAAGGCCGATGCGCTTCTTTTCCCGGTCTATGTTGATGACTTTGACCTTGACCTCTTGGCCAACCTCCAGCACCTCTCGGGGGTGCTGTACTCGATCCCAGGAGAGCTCGGAAAGGTGCACCAAACCGTCCGCACCATTGATGTTCACAAAGGCGCCAAAATCTGAAAGACTCGTCACGCGCCCGGCATAGGTTTTGCCGATCTCCAGCTCGTCGATGACCCGTTCCTTGATCGACTGCCGCGACTCGCTGGAGGCCGCCCGCTCGGACAAGATCAACCGGCGCCGCTCACGATCGACCTCGATGATGCGCACGGTGATCGCCTCACCCACCATCTTTTGCCAGCGCTGCTCCGGGGTATCCCCGATCGCCTGCGCCCGCCTCGATCCACTGATCTGTGACGAGGGAACGAAGCCCCGCAGGCCTGCGACCATCGCAATCAGCCCCCCCTTGTTGAAGCCAACAATCTTGCTCTCGTGGACTCCGTCTTCTTCCAGCATCTTCTCGACGTTTTCCCAGGACATCTGCTCCTGGGCCCGCCGGAGCGACAGAACCACATTGCCGTTGTCGTCCTCTGGATTTTGAACATAAACGGGAATCTCAGCGCCCACGGTCAGGGCCTCGCGCTCGCTCGAAGAAAGCTGGTCGAGCTCTCTGCCAGAGATCACGCCCTCAGACTTGGCGCCGATGCTTACCAAGACCTGAGACGGGCCTACGCTTGCAATCGTGCCTGTGCGGATTTCCCCCGCCTGGGGCATGTCCACATTGAGATTCTCGTTCGCCAGCAAGGATTCCATGCTCTGGGGGTGCTGGTCACCCGGCTCGCTTGCCTCGGTCCCCTTGGGAGGCAAGTCTTGATTCTGATCGGTCACTCGAAGACTCCCGTCACAAGAATGTCTGTTCATTATAAGGGCGATTCCGAGACTTGACAACCCATGGCACACGGGCGCCTGCACCCTGCGCCAGCCGCATGCATACGCCAGTCGCAAAACGGCCGGCATCGCACCGCCCTCCGCGAGACTCTATGGCGGATAAGCGCCCTTCCCCCTCCCAACGCTGCGCCGTCTCTGAGGAACTGCGCCGCTCCCCTTGCCGCGCCAATCCCTCGGGATATAATCAGGACCGGGACCTCATGCCTGCCATCTATCCTTTCACCGCGATCGTAGGCCAAGAACGGATGCGGCGCGCCCTGATACTCAATGCAGTCGACACTCGCATCGGAGGGGTGTTGATCAGGGGCGAGCGCGGCACGGCAAAATCCACCGCCGCCAGAGCCTTGGCCGCCCTGCTGCCCCAGGTCAGAGTCGTTGAGGATTGCCGCTTTGGCTGTGATCCCGACAAGCCGGCGACGTGGTGCACCGAATGCCGGGAGCGCTTCACCAAAGGGCAGCGCAATCTCCCCTTCCACAGCCGTACTACGCCGTTTGTGAATCTCCCGGTGAGCGCCACGGAAGATCGCGTCGTGGGCACGCTGGATATCGAGCAGGCGATTCAGAAAGGGGAACGGCACTTTGAGCCAGGCGTACTGGCGAACGCCAACAGGGGGCTCCTGTATATTGACGAAGTCAATCTGCTTGATGATCACGTCGTCGACGTTCTGCTGGATTCGGCCGCCATGGGGGTGAACGTGGTCGAACGCGAGGGCATCTCGTTTTCACATCCGGCTCGTTTCATTCTCGTCGGAACAATGAACCCGGAGGAGGGCGAGCTTCGTCCTCAACTGCTGGATCGCTTTGCCCTTTCCGTGGATATTATCGGGATCCGCGACGCACGAGAGCGCGTCATGATCATGGAGCGCAACCTCGCCTTCGAAAGCGATCCCGAAGCGTTCCGCACGCAGTGGTTGCCCCAGGAGAAGGAAGTCTCAAAACAGATCGAGCATGCCCGGGAGCTGCTCGATCAGGTGAGCCACACCAGCCGCGACCTGCTCTCGATTGCCGCCCTGACGGCTTCCCTGAACGTCGATGGGCACCGCGCCGACCTGGTGATCCTGAAGGCAGCCCGAGCCCAGTGCGCCTACGAGGGTCGCACCCAGATCAATGATCATGATATTGCCCTGGCCGCCGAGCTGGCATTGCCCCATCGGATCAAGCGGACTCCCTTCCAGCAGGCGGAAATCACCTCCGAGCAGCTTCAGGAGCGGATTGAACAACTGGCCGGGCAGTCGATCCCTAGCGAGTCTGATGAAGAGCGCGAGCCGCAGCTCGCACAGTCTCCGGAAAAAAAAACTTAAAGCTAGAAGATGAGGTGCGGGAGCAGGGGGAGCAGGCTCCCCCTCAACCTGTTCCGCAGGACGTTTTCGCGCACACAGACGCCAAATGGTGGGAAGGTGGCCAGAAGATCACAGCCGGCGAAACCTTTCGCCCCAGACGGCTGAACACACCTCTGGACAAACTTGCGCGCAAGCAGGCTGGACGCCGTTCCCTGACCAGGACGGAACGCAAGCATGGTCGATACATAAAGGCCCGCCCGGCAAACGACAAGCTTGACGACATCGCCTTCGACGCGACATTTCGAGCCGCGGCACCCTACCAACAGCGCCGCGCGGACAGCCGCGGGCAGCTCGCCTTTTCCATTGAGAGGTCCGACCTGCAGCGCAAGGTGCGCGTAAAGCGGGTGGCCAATCTGGTCCTTTTTCTTGTGGATGCCTCTTGGTCCATGGCGGTTGCCGAGCGCATGAACGCGACCAAGGGTGCCATCCTCTCGCTGCTGACGGACGCCTATCAACGGCGGGACCGCGTCGGCCTTGTGGTTTTCCAGAAGGATCGCGCAACCTTGGTCCTTCCACCCACCAACTCCATCCAGCTGGCGCAGCGCGCCCTCGTCGACATTCCTGTGGGCGGCAAGACTCCGCTCTCTGCAGGCCTCCTACTCGCAGCCGATGTTCTGAAGCACGAGAAATCGTCACATCCGGATATTGAGCCGCTGCTGATCGTGCTGACGGACGGCGCGGGCAACGTCTCCATCGGGGCACTGCCGCCTCAAGAGGAGGCCTACCGCTTCGCCCAACTGATCGCCGCCGAGAATGTCCGCAGCGTGGTGATCAATATGGAGCACGCGGCCTTTGACCAGGGCCTGGCCCAACTCCTTGCCCGGCATCTGAAGGCGCAGTGTTTCGCCCTCAGCGAACTAAAGGCCGAAAACCTCTACCATGCTGTGCGGCAGGAGATGGCTGGCGGATCCGGGTGACTGCCTAGCGGGCACTGGCCGACTGCGAGGATTGAAGTTGCCAATAGGTTTCGCGCAGTTCGTTGATCGGCCGCCTTTGCCCGTTGGAATCTTCGTAGAACCAGTGTTCCCAGCCGTTGCAGGGGGCATTCGTGATCATCCGTCCTACCTGATGGATTGAGCCGCGGTGTCCGTCGCAAGCGATGGCTCCGTCGGCCTGGACCCTCGCTCTGAATTCGCCCTTGCCGCCAAAATACAGCAACTGGTTTGGCAGCACCAACCCGGCCTCCACCAGACTCCCGAAAGCCACGCGCGGGCGTCCTCGTCGCGTGGGAAATTCGAAAGTGCTTTCGGCGAACATCCCCGGTTCAACCGAGTCGATGCGCGCCCGCGCCAGCTCTGCATATCCGACCTCGCGCTCGATTCCAATCCACCGCCGCCGCAGCTTCTTTGCCACGGCACCCGTGGTTCCCGTGCCGAAGAACGGATCCAGAACTAGGTCCCCCGGGTTGGAGCTGGCTAGGATCACGCGATAGAGGAGTGCTTCCGGTTTCTGGGTCGGATGGGCCTTTGCGCCGTCAACGCGCAGCCGCTCCTTTCCACTGCAGATCGGAATCTGCCAGTCACTGCGCATCTGCAGATCGTCGTTAAGTGCTCGCATGGCATGGTGATTGAATGTGTACTTCGCCCCCTTTTTTTTCTGCGTCCACAGCAACGTCTCGTGGGCGTTCGTGAATCGGACGCCTCGGAAATTGGGCGTGGGATTGGACTTGATCCAGGCGATGTCGTTGAGGAACCAGAAGCCCAGGTCTTGCAGGATGGCGCCCACGCGGTAGATGTTGTGATAGGAACCGATTACCCACAAAGTTCCGCTGTCCTTCAGAACTCGCCTGCACTCGACCAGCCAGCGCCGGGAGAAGGTGTCATACTCCTGGAAGCTCTTGAAGTGATCCCAAGCCTCGACCACTCCATCCACCCGAGTCATGTTCGGGCGGAAGAGTTCCTGCGACAGTTGAAGATTGTACGGGGGATCCGCGAAGATCAGATCAACGGACTTCTCCGGAAGCCTCGGAAGAATGTCAAGGCAGTCTCCGGCGAAAACCTCACCGGAAGGGATCTCCCGCCTTGGCACAATCCGGCTCAGCGCCGCCCCAATTTCCCGGGGCAGCAAGTCCGCGTCTAGGTTCCCGGCGATGCCCCTTCTTTTCAGTGCGAGCGCCCACCGACGCCAACTCCCTCCGCTAAGCAGCCGGGTTATCCAGCCTGACCCCATGTCCTCGCACCGTGTCGATGAAGGGTTGTTCCGGATCCAGCGCGCTCAGCCGCTCCCTAAGGCGCCTGAGCAAGGCGTCCAGCGCCTGGTCCGATACGCCCGCAGCCTGATCTTCGCCCCAAACCGCAGTCACGAGATCGACCCGGCCGATCACCTGACCTGGGTTTTCATAGAGCAATTCCAGCAGGCGGAACTGCTGTGCTGAAAGCGGCGGGACCAGCAGTATCTGGTTGATCCATACTCGGCGAGACTTGTGATCCAGCACAAGCTTGCCGGGTCGGCCCGCGCTGTCGCCTAGTGGAACTGTCGCGTCGGAAGTGTAGAACAGGAAACCCTGGACAAAGCCGATTTGCATTGCGTCGCCATCCTGGAGCATTACGGGCGCGCCCAGCTCATTTCCGTTGTGGTGCGTCCCATTCTTGCTGCCAAGGTCCTCCAGGATTACGCCCTCGGCCGTGGGCGTTACCCGCGCATGGTAGCGTGAGACCTGTCTGTCCGGAATTACCACATCACAGTTCGGCTCGCGCCCCAAGATCAGAGGCCGGCTCACCGCCCAACGTTGGCCCTTCAAAGGCCCTTCGTCGGCCACCAACATCGGAAATTCCTTCGATTGTGGCATCGATTTCTACGGGCAGGATCTCGCCAGGGGTTCCAACCTGCACATTGCGGTGACGGCTGGCAGGCAGCCTGCGCTCCATCAATCTACACAAGCATCGATCCCAAATCGGCGGTTGGCCTGCGTCCCAGATGCATGGGTATGCCCGCACACCCTGGGCGAACCGATTTATAATATAGCATAGATTCAACCCCTGTGCACATTTCACGCCGAAACAGCATGTACAGGGGCCTGACGGTGTGTGCGGCCGAGCGCGAGTGCGATGACCGCGATCCACTCAATTGGATCGCGTTTGCTCTCCCATTGCGGTTGAGCCCCAGCGGATTCTGACGTTCTCGTTCGCACCCCGGTACCTACGAGCAGATTATGCGTCGTTCCCTTAAGCATGGTGATGTCCTGCGCGACCGCTACCAGATCCGCGAGAGGATCGGGCAGGGCGGAGCCGGGTCCATCTATCTCGCCAATGACCTTCGTCTTGAGGGGCGCCTTTGCGCGCTCAAGGAGGTCGAATACGATCGCGGTCTCCCTGAAAAGACACGCCAAGAGGCGGGCGATCAGTTCCTGCGCGAGGCAACAATCCTGGCGCGTTTTGACCATCCCAACCTCCCCAAAGTCTCCGATTTCTTCTCCAGCGGATCGCGCGACTACCTCGTCATGGACTACGTTCCGGGAGACGATCTCCGCGCCATCATGCTGGAGGCGCGGCGCAAAGGCGAGTTTCTATCTGAGGCAAGGGTCCTGGATTGGGCCCGGCAGCTGGCCGACGCGCTGGCCTACCTGCACGGGCAGCAGCCCTCGGTCGTCCATAGAGACATCAAGCCCAGCAATCTGAAGATAACCCCCACGGGGCTGATCAAGCTGGTGGACTTCGGGCTGGCAAAGATCATGGCCACGGAGCAGGAAATGACGATCACGGTGATCCAGGGACTGGGTACTGCCCTCTATACGCCCCTGGAGCAGTATGGGAGTGACGAGAGCCATACCGACGCGCGCTCGGACGTCTACTCCTATGGCGCGACGTTCTATCACCTCTTGACCAACGAGCCGCCAGTGGATGCCCGGCGACGTTTCATTCAGCCCGCCAGTCTCACGCCTCCTCGGCAGCTCAATCCTTCGCTGGCACCGCGCACTGAGCAGGCAATCCTGTGGGCCATGGCCCTGCATCCGGATGACCGGCCCGAGTCAATGCAGGCCTTGTCGCGATTCCTGTTTGAAAGCGGTCCAATGCGCTCGCGAAGCGCCCCTGGAGCAGCCCGGCCTGATCTTCACCCGCCCTTGCCTCTCCGCACCAGGTCGGATGCAATACTTGCCTGGGCCGCGGCCAGCCTGCTTGTTCTGAGTCTCGTTGCCACGCTAATCCAGTAGTCGGCGCGCCATTCTTGGAGGTGCCGCCCCCGTTTCCCCGGCGGTCGCCAGGCCAAGCGTCCTGGCCCATGTATGGGTGCGGCTCTCGACGCTCCAGGCCAACCAGCAACGCCGCTGCCTTCCTGCCCAGCAAACAAGCCCGGCCGTATGGGCCATGGCCATGCAGGCCTTTCTTCCCAATGGCAGCGCGGCAGAAGCTGGCTATTCTGCCGAGGAATCACCGCCAGAGGACTTGCCAACGATCCAGCGGTGTCGCTTCGACATACACCGTGCAGCTAGGGGAAGCCTTTGCCAGGTGTAGTCGCGCCGTGCTCGGAATCCTTGTTGTGCCAAACCCTCAATGGAGAGATCAAGTACCACCGATCGTGGCTCGGATGACCTTGTATCCTTCCCTTTCGAAGGCCGAGGCCACGGCCTCCTGGAGTCCCCGCCCAGGGGTGAGCGCAACCATGTAGCCGCCCCTTCCCCCTCCCGTGACCTTCGCGCCCAAAGCGCCTTTCTGGACCGCCAGCTTGCACAGGTAGTCAAGTGTTTCGTGGGACATCTCCATGTCGATAAGGACCTTGTGGTTCTCCGACATGATCTTCCCGACCCGCGGCAGGTCGCCGTTCTCCAGGGCGGCCTTCATCTGCAAAGCCTGGGCCGTGATGACCTTGAGGCGGGCTGCAAACGTCTCGGGATCGGCCTTCTTCTGCCGCTCGATGAATTCGTCCAGTAGGGCCGTGTTAGCGGTGATGCCGCTGTTCGCCAACACGATCTCAAAAGGTTTCGGACTATGGATCTCCTCAAAATGCTGGTTTCCGTCTCGGATCTGGAAAAGCAGAAGTCCACCATAGGTCGAGGCGGTATTGTCAACCCCGCTGGCAACACCATGATACGGAAACTCCCCCTGCCACGCCACGCGATTGATTTCCTCGATCGATAGCCCAAGGTTGAATTCTGCATTCAACGCCCGCGCCAGCGCGACACAACTGGCGGCGCTGGCGCCCACGCCGCTCCCGGCGAGGAGCGATCCGCCAAAGTTGATCTTGATCGGGGTGGCCTTTGCGTCCACCTTCATGACTTCCAGGATCTTGTCGATCGACCGCCCCTGCTGTTCCCGCTTCTGCTCTTTGTAGCCTGGAACCTCAATGCGATTGTCTTCCAGAATCCATCCGTCTCCTTCAATCCGTTCCACGGTGGCCACCGTTTCAAAGGGTATGGACGAGACAATTGCCGGAACGTGGTCCAGGACAAATTGATCACCGATCAGGATCGTCTTTCCAAAGCCGGTTCCCTCAGACATGCGATTCTCCTCCGATGATGTTTTCCATTTCCTCAATCAGCATCCCCTCTTTGCCAATGGCCACGGTGGTCGCAGCCGTCAGGCTGTGACACGCATCCGAGAATCCTCCCAGCCGATTTGTCGCTTCGGGGAGCAAGAGGTTGAGTCCCATTGCCCTTCCCGCCCTGATCTCCCCCTCCAGGTAGGGCGCAACGCGCATAGAAATCTTGACCTCATCAAACTTGATCTCGCCAAAGCCCGGGATTCGATCGGGAATGACCTGGAATCCTGCAATGTACCTGTGAGGATCGATGTATTTGGCTTCTCGAATCGCGTCGCAGAAGGCACCAATCATCTTCACGCCCATCGGAAAGAACCGGTGTTCGACATGAAACCATTGAATGTGAGGCGATCTGCTCCAGGCTCCGGCCTCCAGTCTCGCTATCTCATCCCCGAATATTCTCGTCCGGATTGCCTTCAGCTCTTCCACCAGCTGGTCCGACGTAGGCGAACTGCCTTCAAGGCAAACGTCGATCGCAACGTCGGGACCGCCCCGGTAGTAGCCAACGCCCCCGAGAACGTCAAGGTAGTCTCCAAAGTCAAGGCAGGGAACGCTGCCCCGGGCAGTTGCAAGCAGGTACTCCTCGCCGGTTCCGTTCTGGCGGATCTGCATCAGTCCTTGCTGTGCCGCTTGCCGCGCCACCTCGCGGTTCTCGCTTACCAGCACTCCATCCACAAAAAAACCGTCTCCGACGGCCCCAAGGGCTGCGAGGCCGGCCAAGTCGCGATTGTTGGGATCCAGCTCCAGAGCAAAAAGATAGCACGTGGTTGAAGCCGAAATATCCCGGTCCCCCTTCAAGCCGTAGAGATCAGGATCCAGGTTGTGAACCCGGACATCGGTCGACGCCTCGGCAACATGGTGATCCAGGATCAGCGTGAGATTCCTCCCCCGATTCAGGTCCGAAATCAACGGGGCGATGCGACCGGCGAAGTCGGCAAAGATGAGGATCCTGCCCTCCCGCTCGTAGATCTTGTGCAACACAGCGGGATACGGCTTCTCCAGACAGAAACGCTGGACGTTGAGACCCTGCCTTTCCAATGCACGCGTGAGGATGGCCCCCGAACTCAGCCCGTCGGCATCATTGTGATGAAACACCTGAACGGTCCGGTCGGGCCACCCCTGGATCTCCGCGATAGCCTCTCGCATTGCGTCAGTCAGGGCGTTCAGCATCTTGCTCCTTTGCGACCTCAATCTCGCGAGAGTTTCGTGTGGACCGCGGGACGGCCTTGCACGCCGGCAGACAGAAAATTCTGCGAGATTATACTTCACGCGCCCACGCTTGACTGCCGCGAGACTCCAATCATGGGTCATGCATCGCGGTCAGAGGGCGTTCGTTCGCCGCCCATATCTGCCATCCCCCAGGGGCGCCGGCCCATGCTGCCGGCCCGCCCTCTGGACGAGCGTATCCTTTGCACGCAACTTGCCCTGCAATCTCCTGTCCCTTGGCTCCCGAGGCGACGCCGGCGACTGGGCAGCCACCCCAGGTTTGTGGGTCATGCGGATAACCCCTGCTTGTCGCCAGCAGCCTCAGAGCGGGCCTATGGACTGGACAAGACCCACTGCCTCGTCAGAATGAGAAGCCAGACGATCGCCAGGCATGGCCCCTGGAGTCCCTTCGCAGGAAGCACGCCGCCACTGGTAGAATGCGGTCTCGCACCCACTGCGAAAACGCCTTGCAGAGAAGCCAGCCGGGGGCGCAGCTGTGGGGATGGGGAGCATCAAGGACTGGCGATGTAGACGCTATATGAAAATGAATGGCGAAGAAAAGCTGAGCCCAATTCTGGGCTTCCTGTTGGATATGGACGGCACCTTCTACCTCAGCGACCGTCTGCTCGAGGGCGCCTTGCGCTTTGTCGATTTGCTGCGCCAACAGAGCAAGCCCTTTCTTTTCCTCACGAACAATTCGTCCCGGCATCGCCGCGAGTATGCCTCAAAGATCTCTCGTCTGGGCCTTCCGCTTGACGAGGAATCGGTCTTGACTTCGGGTGAGGCCACCGCGCTCCACCTGAAGAAGCTCCAGGCCCGAGCAAACATCTTCCTCGTGGGCACGCCGTCACTCGAGGAGGAATTTCGTCAGCACGGCTTCCACTTGTCCGCGCAAAAGCCGGACTATTTGGTGCTTGGGTTTGACACCTCCCTGACGTATCAGAAGTTGTGGGCGCTCTGCGATTTCGTGCGGGCCGGAGTTCCCTACATTGCGACTCACCCAGATTTCAACTGCCCCACCGAAGGCGGCTACATGCCCGACGTGGGCGCGATGATTGCCTTCGTCAGGGCCGCCACAGGGAGAGAGCCGGACCTGGTAGTGGGCAAGCCAAATCGGATTATCGTCGAGGCCGCGGCAGCCAAGCTGAATCTTGCGGTCAGCCAGCTAGCCATGATCGGTGACCGGTTGTACACCGACATCGCGCTGGGCCAGACAAGCGGAATCGCCACAGTGCTGGTTCTGAGCGGCGAAACCAAGATGGAGGACCTGAGAACCTCCCCCTTTCAGCCGGACTACATCTTCGAAAACCTTGCCGGCGTGGCCGACTGGCTGGAAACCAACGGCTAGCGGGCAGCCCTGCGGGCGCAGGCAGTCCAGGTCAACCCCTGTTTGAGGCCTGGCAGAGGCATTGACGCAATCCATAGATACTCGGCTTGCACCAGACATCTGACTCGTGAACCAGACACAATCCGCGGCGGACGGTGTTGTGGGTCTTGGCAGTCGGAAGATCCTTCGATTGCCTCGGAGATCTCTGCCGCGAACCGAGCGACATCTGGCACAAGCGGTGACCCTTTGAAGGACGCGGGCCAGGTCGCAGCAGCAAGCCACGTCATCTCCGCGCCGGCCGCCACATAGCCGCTGTTGGAGCCTGCGGCCCCGCTACGCTAGTCCACTGAGCGCCCGCCGCGGTTTCGCCCCGCGGGCTGCGGCTTCTTCTCCCACCGCCACCACCAGAACCAGGCACCGCACCAGCCGACCAGAAGGCCCGCGATGCTCGCCAGGACGATCCCGCCGATGCCCGATTCGCTGGCAAATGCAGACCCGCCGGGCAGCCCCACGGCCACGTAGTTGTACGGAAGCAGACCGCCGATAAGCGCGCCGAGGGCCCAGCGAATCCCCCACTCCTGCCCTGCCATGCGCCATCCGGCAAAACCGATCACTGCGCAACCGGCCAGCAGCAGTAGGATCGTGGTCACCCACGCCGAGAAACGCAGGGATCCCACTTGCCTCACAAAATCGTCTTCCGCGGCAGGG
>DATIPW010000131.1:0-1890 GCA_035471605.1 Anaerolineales bacterium
GATCTCCGTGTAGATGGCCCGCGAGATGACGTCGCGCGAGGCCAGGTCTTTCACGCTCGGGGCGTAGCGCGGCATGAAGCGCTCGCCCTTGCCGTTGATCAGAACCCCGCCCTCGCCGCGCACCCCCTCGGTGATCAGGATGCCGAGTTTGTAGATGCCTGTCGGATGAAACTGGAAGAACTCCATGTCCTCCAGCGGGATGCCGCGGCGCCAAGCGATCGCCAGTCCGTCGCCGGTGTAGGCGTATGCGTTCGAGGTGACTTCAAAGATGCGCCCATGGCCGCCGGTGGCGAAGATCACCGCCTTGGCATGAAATACGTGAAGCTCGCCTGTTGCCTGTTCCAGCGCCACCACGCCGGCGGTCCTGTCTTCTACAGCCAAAAGGTCCAGTACCTGATACTCGTCGAAGAAGGTGACCTGGTTCTTGATGCACTGTTGATACAGGGTCTGCAAGATCATGTGACCCGTGCGGTCTGCGGCGTGGCAGGCGCGCGGCACAGGCCTGCCGGTGTCATTGTTGGTGTGGCCGCCAAAATTGCGCTGCTGGATGCGCCCGTCGGGGGTCCGGTCGAACGGCAGGCCCATGTGCTCGAGCTCAAGCACGGCCTGGATGGCCTCCTGGCACATGAACTCGATCGCGTCCTGGTCGCCCAGGTAGTCCGAGCCCTTGACCGTGTCGTAGGTGTGCCACTCGGGCTTGTCCGCCTCCAGATTGCCGAAGGCCGCGCTGATGCCTCCCTGGGCCGCGCCCGTGTGAGAACGCGTCGGGTACAGCTTGCTGACCACGGCCGTTCTGGCGCCGCGCGAGGCATACAGGCCCGCCATCAGCCCCGCGCCGCCCCCGCCGACCACGATCACGTCGAATTCATGTACTTCCGGCATGCAGTGCTCCTGAAAGCAATGGCGGGCAGATCTGGCGCAAACGCAGTGACAGGCGTGCCCGCGCGTCCATTCCGTCTTTCACGCGGTCCAGAGGACATACACGCCGATGACGCCCATCGAGACCAGGAACAGGATGCTCAGCATGCGGGCGAGCTGCCGGCCCCGGGAAGAAACGACGTAGTCATCGGCGATCACCACCAGCCCGTGCACACCGTGGGCCGCGGCCACCAGCAGCATGGCGGAGGCCGTCAGCTTCCACAGCGGCGCCGCCCACGGTTCCAGATCGGGCACCTCGCTGCTCTGGACGTGCGTCGCGCTCGGCATGAAACCCCAGCGCATCACCTCGGCGAAGCTCATGTTCTGGCGCGCCCCCATCACCAGCGCGCCGATCACGGCAAACAGCACCAGGGCGTACATGCCGAGCGCGGTCAGGCGCGTGAAGAGCCACATCAGCATCTCAAAGTTCAGGCCGCGCTGGGCCAAGGAGAGTCTCTTTGTCCTGGCAGCCATGCTCAGCCTCCCAACCCGGCGCGGGTGATCACGAAGACGGCAAACCCGTACAGCGGCAGGAAGATCATCCACTCCAGCCAGGTGGCCTCACGCTGGTGGACCAGCAGCGAGGGCCACAGATCCAGGAGCGTGATGCGCAGCCCGTTGATGGCGTGGAACAGGGCGCAGAAAACCACCAGGAGCTGGATGCCCCAGCTCCCGTAGAGCGAATTCACGTACACGCCGGCCTCGCCCCCCAGGAAGCTCGCGAGGATGTGCAGCGTCACAAACAGCGCCATCCCCAGCCCACTGAGGCGGTGCAGGACGAAGGTCAACATCGGCCCCTGTCCCTTGTATCTCAAGGCGGTTGCCAGCCCCACGCTGCGGGTCAGGCCCATGCATGCCTCCTGAGAGGTCGAGTGCGCTGCGGTGTCCTCATGCATAATCTCGTGTGCCGCTCAGCGAAAGTGACGATTATCATTGCAATTCAGTCCACCCTTCCTCCAAGGGAGGGATGAC
>DATIPW010000132.1:0-18107 GCA_035471605.1 Anaerolineales bacterium
GTCTTTCGGCCGCGGCGCGCCTTTTCACGGAGGCATTCCACGGGGACAGTCTGGTCACTCTGGGGGGATTCCGGGTGGTGCAGATCGCCGCCCTGCTGCTGCTGGCTGCCAGCCTGTGGCTGAGCCGCCGCTGGTCTGCCACGGAGCCGCCTGCAGGGCGCCGAACCACTCGCGCTTCAGCAGGATGAGGGGCGCAGGCCGACGCCGCCAGCCACCGCCCACGGCGCGCCCAGAATCAGATGCCCTGCCGGCTGCGTGGATCCGATCAGTGCGAGAGGATCTGCGAAAGGAACAGCTTGGTGCGCGGCTCCTTGGGAGCCTCGAAGATCTGCTCGGGGGTCCCGCCTTCCACGATCTGTCCCTCATCAAAGAAGTACATGCGGTCCGCCACCGCGCGCGCAAAGCCCATCTCGTGTGTCACGACCATCATGGTCATGCCTGACTTGGCCAGCTGGATCATGGACTCCAGCACTTCCTTGATCATCTCGGGATCCAGGGCAGAGGTGGGCTCGTCGAAGAGCATGATCTTGGGCTGCATGGCCAGGGCGCGGGCGATGGCCACGCGCTGCTGCTGACCGCCGGACAGCTGGCCGGGGTACTTGGCCGCCTGCTCCGGAATGCCGACGCGCTCCAGCAGCTCCAGGGCGATCTTCTCCGCACGCGCCTTCGGCCAATGACGAACCCAGAGGGGGGCCAGCGTGACGTTTTGCAGCACCGTCAGGTGCGGGAACAGGTTGAACTGCTGAAAGACCATGCCCGTCTCGGTGCGCACCTTCTCGATGTTGCGCACATCATTGCTCAATTCCACGCCGTCCACCTCGATCCGCCCGCGCTGGTGCTCCTCCAGCCGGTTGAGCGTGCGGATGAAGGTTGACTTGCCTGAGCCCGAGGGTCCGAAGATCACGATCACTTCCCCCTTGTGGACCTCCATGCTCACGCCGCGCAGGGCATGAAAGCGCCCGTACCATTTGTGCACGTCGCGGCAGACAATGATCGGCGTGTCGCCCTGCTCTTGGTCTTTCATGAATGCAATCCCTTTCCGGTCCGCTAACGCTCGCCCACGCCCAGCGCCACCTCCAGGCGTTGACTGAGGTGGGCCATGAAGTAGCTGAACAACCAGTAGATCAGCGTGACGAACAAGTAGGTTTCCCGCTGCAAGCCGATGAACTGCGGCTGCGCCACAATGCTCTTGGCGATCCCCAGCAGATCCAGCAGGCCGACGATCGCCACCAGCGTGGTGTCCTTGTAGAGGGCGATGAACTGGCCGACCAGCACCGGGATCACGTTGCGCAGCGCCTGCGGCAGGATGATCAGCGCCGTGGTCTGGAAGCCGTTCAGCCCCACGGCCTTGGCCGCGTCGTACTGCCCCGGTGGAATGGCCTGAAGCCCGCCGCGCACGTTCTCCGCCTGATAGGCCGCCGTAAACAGGATGATGCCCACCATCGCCCGCACGACGCGGTCGATCTCGACCCCCGACGGCAGGAACAGCGGCAGCATGATCTGCGCCATGAACAGGATCGTCACCAGCGGCACGCCGCGCACCAGCTCGATGTAGCCGATGCTGACCCAGCGGATGATCGGCAGCTCGGAGCGCCGTCCCAGGGCCAGCAGGATGCCCATCGGAAAGGACACCAGGATGCCGACGGCCGTCAGCAGCATCGTCAGCAGCAGGCCGCCCCAAAGGTTGGACGAAACGACGCGCAGCGGATCAGCCTCGCGGAAGACGCCGTTGATGATCAGGATGACCAGCGGCAGATAGGCGATCCACAGCGTGAGGACCGTGCGCTGGATCCGGCGGCCGGCGGCGCGCCCCAGCAGGAAGGCCACCAACGCCACAACCGGGAGGGCCAACAGGTGCCCGCGCCCGGTCGGGTTGCTGACCGCGGCGGCGGCCCCCAGGGGTGCGGCAAGCAATATCACCCCCAGCACGCGGTAGCCGCGCACCCACAGGCCCCAGGAGAGCCCACCAATGGCTGCCAGCAGGTGCAGGCACAGCCACACCCGCCAGATCTCCGACATCGGATACTGGCCCACCATCAACAGCCGCATGTTGACGATCACCACCTCCCAGCGCGCCTGGGAGATGGTCCAGGTGAGGACCGGCCGGGCCAGCGCATACACCAGCCCGATGGCGCCGAAGGTCAGCAGCGCGTTGAACCAGCTGCTGAACAGGTTCTTGTAGACCCAGCCGAGCACCGTGTAGCGTTCCACCGGCGGCGGGAGTACATTGCTGCCCGCAGGCATGCGTGCTTCGGCCATTTAGCGCTCGATCAACTTCATGCGCTGGTTGTACCAGTTCATGATCCAGGAGGTCAGCAGGCTCAGGCCCAGGTACACGGCCATGGTCAGCGAGATGACCTCGACGGCGCGGCCGCTCTGGTTCAGGATGGTTCCTGAGACCGAGAACAAGTCGGGATACCCGATCGCCACCGCCAGGGAGGAGTTCTTGGTCAGATTGAGATAATGCCCCGTCAAGGGGGGGATGATTACCCGCAGCGCCTGGGGGAAGACCACCAGCCGCAGCACTTGCACATCCTTCAGACCGATCGCCTTGGCGGCTTCCACCTGCCCCTTGGGGACGGATTGAATGCCGGCGCGCACGACGTCGGCGATGAAGGCCGAGGTGTAGATCGCCAGCCCCGAAAGCAGCGCCATGAACTCCGGGGAGACCTGCTTGCCCCCGGCGATGCGCAGGCCCTGCAGCGCAGGCGTCTCCAGTTGCAGCGGCGGAGCAGGCTGGAGCAGCCAACCGATGGCGGATACCAGCAGGAACGCCACCAGCGCCCAGACCCAGGCGATGGGCCCGCGGCCCTGGCGCTTGCCGATCCACACGATGACCGCGGCCGTGATGACCGCGACAGCAATGCCGATGAAGACGAAGTTCAGGAAGTACGGCCAGGTCCAGGTGGGGATGCCCCAGGGGATGGAAACGCCCCGGTTGGTGAAGAGCATGCCGCCCAGCACCGGTTCGGCCTGGTTGACACGCGGCAGCTTGAGGAACAGGCCGGTGTACCAGAAGATGAGCAGCACCAACAGCGGAATGTTGCGCAGGGCCTCGATGTAGGCGCGCGCCAGCCACTGCACCAGCGCGTTGGGCGAAAGCCGCGCCACGCCCACGATCACGCCCAGGATGGTCGCGAACACGATTCCGAGAATACTCACCAGGGCGGTGTTGAGCAGGCCGACTTGAAACGCCTGCAGGTATGTGGAGGTGCGGTCGTAGGGGAAGAGGTATTCGCCGATATCGAAGCCGGCCGTCAGCCGCAGGAAGTCAAAGCCCAGGCCGAGTCCCTGCCGCTGCATGGCCGTGAGCATGTTGCGCCCCAGATACCCGAGCCCCACCGCCAGGATCGCCAAGAAGGCGATCTGGGCCAGGACGCGCAGAACGCGGGTGTCGCGCCAAAAGGGTATGGACGAGTGCACCGGCGCAGGTCGGTCTGCCAACGGCTACCTCGAGGAAAGGGGCCAGGGCAGCCTGCTGCCCTGGCCCCATCGGTGCTGAAACTAAAGTCTAGCGGAACGGGGGCGAATAGAGTATGCCACCGTCGCGGTACAGCGAGTTGAAGCCGCGCGGGATGAACGTGGGCAGCCCCTCGCCGAGACTGCGATTGTAGATCTCCTGGTAGTTCCCCACGGACTTGATCACATTGAACGCCCAGTCGTTGGAGAGCCCCAGCTTAGCGCCCAGCTCGCCTTCCGCGCCCAGCAGCCGGCGGATCTCCGGGTTGACGGCGTTCGCCAGCTGGTCATCGACGTTGCTCGAATTCACGCCGTATTCCTCGGCCGCGTAGGTGGCGTAGACCGTCCACTTCACGATGTCGAACCACTGATCATCGCCATGCCTGACCACGGGTCCCAGCGGCTCCTTCGAGAGCGTCAGGTCCATGATCACGTGGGCGGCCGGATCGGGCAGCAGGCCCTTGGCAACCGAATTCAACTGTGACTTGTCGGAGGTGACCGCATCGCAGCGTCCTTCGGCGTAGGTGCCGTAGGTCTGGTTCACGTCCTCAAAAGTCGCGGGAGTGTAGGTGACGTTGTTGACCGCCATGGCGTCAGCCAGATTCAATTCGGTGGTGGTGCCCTTCTGGACGCAGATGGTGCCGCCTTCCAGATCGGCCAGCGTTGTGATCCCGCTTTCGACCGGCACCATGATGCCCTGGCCGTCATAGAACGTGGTCACGGTGAAGTTGAGGCCCAGTTCCGTGTCGCGGACGAGGGACCAGGTGGTGTTGCGCATCAGCACATCGATCTCGCTGGTCTGCAGGGCGGTGAAGCGCTCGCCGGTGGTCAGCGGTCGGAATTCCACCTTGCTGGGATCGCCGAAGACTGCGGCCGCAATGGCGCGGCAGAAGTCGGCGTCGAAACCAAGCATCTCGCCGTTGGGATCCAGGAATGAGAAGCCCGGCAGCTGGCCGTTGACCCCGCATACCAGGGTGCCGCGGGCCTGAACGGCCGCCAGCGTCTCACCGAATCCAGGCGCCTGCGCGACTTCGACCTTAACCTGCGGCGTGCCCGCCGGGGCGGTCACGACCACGGTCTGGACCACGGGCTCCGCCGCGGGGGCACAGGCTGCGGCCAACAAGCCGACAAGCACTGCGACCATGAATGTGGCAATGAACTTGCGCATATTCTCCTCCATCAGAAAATTAGAGTGTGATTGAGTATCCGTGCCAGGCTTGAGTGCTGCGTGCACCTCCTCTCTGATTTGGCCGCGCGATTCCCCCGACGGCCGTTGCGCCCGATTATAGCCAAGAATTGCGCCCTCGCGCGCCCTTCGTGGCCACGGGGAGGCACATGGGGCGGTGATGCCCAGGCTCATGGCCCGGGCTCAGCGTTCCATATCGCAGGCCGGCAAGCGGCGAACCTTCTTCAGTCACGGGATTGTGCGCAGGCGCGCAAAGCGCCCCGCGGGTGCTCCACGGGCGTTGCGCTGTCAAGCGTATCTGCCGTGACAGCAGAGGATGGCGATGCGGCGGAAGGAAGGGTGCTGCGAAGACGGCGCGGCGCGGGAGGGCATCTGCCTAGCTGCCCTGCTCGCCTGGCCCGGGGTCTGGCGCGCCGGGTTGATCCAGGCGCAAGACTTCGCCGTGGAAGTTGATGACCACTTTGAATCCCGCCATCCGCAGGTAGCTGCGCGTGGCTTCGGGGATGCCGTGCTCCATCAGGGCATCGAACTGCTGGTCCATGTTCTTGAGCTGGGTCTCGATCATGGCCCGCGAGAAGATGTCGTCCTGCCCCAGCAGCTTGGCGGCCTGTTCGGAGAGCAGGCCCTCGCTGCCCTTCATCAGCTCCTGCATGTGCTGCAGCACCTGGCGGTCGACGTCGGCAGCCGGGATGTGGCGCTTGAAGCCGGCGTCGTCCACGACGTAGAACGGTTCATCGCCCACGATCGCTGAGTCTGCCGGCCGATCGAATTCATCCACCACCAACCCGCCAAACAGCGGCTGCCTGGCCATCTCCGTCGCCCGGCTAGCCCGAGCTCTGCTTGCCCTCAATGGCGGCCAGCAGGATGGCGGCGGCCAGCCCCAGCCGGCGGTCAAGCTTGCGGCCGGTGTCCAGGCTGAAATCCAGGTCCAGGTGATAGGCGAACAGGTTGAAGCGCTGCTTGAAGTCCGCCACCCGGTCGCTGCCGAGGGTGATGTCGTAGCTCTGCGGCAGGAAGGTCCCGAGCAGGAAGCGCCGCAACAGCGCCCGCCCCGTATTGTCCTCAAACAGCTTGCCGATGGGCTGATCGCCGGCATCCAGCAGCTCCCATTCATCGCGTAACAGCGACCTCCATCCCCTGCGCCGCAGGACGCCGGCCTTCTGTCCGGTGGCCGTCTCGACCACGTCGTAGGCGGCGGCAAAGTCGATGATCTGGCGCGCCTTGATCATCAGCACTTCCTGTGACTTGGACTCGTCGGCATACACGCGAATGTCCTCGCGCAGCCGGAACATTTTCTGTTCGCTGAACAACACCAGGTTCTGCATCGGATCGTAGATGCGGAACTTGCCGGTCAGCGCAAACACCTGCCGCTTGAGCAGGTACTGGTCGTGCTGGAAGATGAGACGGGTCATGGGTACTCCCTTGAGAGGTGATCAGCGGGCGGAGCAGCCCGGGATCGCGCTGCAGCTTGCCTCAGGCATTGGAGGAGACGACCTCCACCCGAGTCCCGGTGCCCGGAAGGTGCAGGTAGGCCGTCTCAGGCGGAACGACAGGCTGGCTCCAGCGATACAGGAACTTGGCCGCCTCGGGGGTCAGATTGACACACCCGTGGCTGCGCGGCGAGCCGTAATTGTTGTGCCAGTACGTGCCGTGGAAGCCCACCCCGGTTCCGGTGAAGAAACTGACCCAGGGCACGCCTGGAAGATCATAGCCGTGCGCCGCGTCCGGGGGCCCATCGTTGGTCATGTGGATCGAGGGTCCCTTGTGATACGTCTGGAACCTGCCCAGCGGGGTCTTGGAGAACTTGCCGCCGGTGGAACAGCGTGCCACCAGCACGGCTTTCTCGTCTTCGAAGGCGGTCACGCTCTGCGTGGCGGTATCGACGTGGATGTGCTTGCGCGCCTCGTCCACCTCCGGCGAAAGCGCGGCGAGTTCTTCGGGAGGCACCAGGCGCATATCTGCCGAATCCACGAAGAAACTGGCCTGCAGTTTCTCATCGTAGATCTTGTACCAGATGCTCTTCTCCTGCGCGTTGGCCGTCACTTCCGTGACCCAATGCGTGGTGGAGTAGTAGGCGCGATAGCCGTTCTTGGCCCACACGCTGGGCTGCAGGCGCGTGATGCTGAACGGCACGGTGATCTCACCCAGGCGGCGCCCCCCGGCCGGGACGTCAAACTCCGGCCGGTGGAAAACGCTGGCCACCGGCTGCACCCAGCCTGAGTAGGTATAGCCCTGGCCATTGATCTCGTACCACGCGGAGTTGAAGGGGTTGCCGGCCTCGCCCGTGACCTCGCCCGTGATGGCAAGGATCTGATCGCGGCCAAAGGCCTGCAGCTTGCGTGCCTGGAACGCAGGCTCCTCATACAGGGCCATGCCGCTGATCGTCATGCGCCCCTGCGTCAGCGCGGCGGCCGAGGCGCGGCCCAGCCCAAGCTCCGCCAGCATCGCGCCCAGCATGCCGGATGCCGAAAGCTTGAGGAAATCGCGTCGTGTGAACGGAAGCGGTTGCATGAGCGTGTACTGAATTGTAGCTGATGCGGTGGACCCCCGCCCGAAGCCGGGCGGGGTCTAATGCGCTTCTCAGGGAGGCGGTCGTGGCCCTGCGCGCCACAGGCGCTCAGGTGCGGGGCAGGTCGACGGCCCATGGTCTTGGGCCGATCCCCCGGCCGTGCAGTCTAGTAGTGGACGTTGACCACGGTGCCCACCGAGGCGAAGTCGTACAGCCACGCAGCGTCGGGAAGGCTCATGTTAACACAGCCGTGACTCATGGGCGTGCCAAAGTTGTTGTGCCAGTAGGTGCCGTGGATGCCGTAGTCTCCGGAGAAGTACATCACGTGCGGCACATCCGGAAGATAGTAGTCCGGCCCGCTCATATCGGCCACGGGGAACTTGACCCAGATGTTGTAGCGGCCCGTGATCGTCGGTGTTTGCCAGGTGCCCGTGGACACCCGGAAGGAGTTGACCAGCGTCTCCCCCGTGTACGCATACAGCATCTGCCGGGTCAGGTCCACGTCGATCCAGTTCTCTCCGCTGGCGGCGTCCTGGGGACTGGCCGGCGCGGGTGGGGGCGGCGCGTACTCCGGCGGCATGTAGTCCGGTGGTGTGTAGTCTGGTGGGGCGTATCCTGGCGGGGCGTAATCCGGCGACCAGTAGTCCGGAGGCGCGTACTCGGGAGGCAGCGCCGCGCTGCCATCCGGCACGTACTCCATGGTGATGGTGCCGGACCAGGCGGGCTCGGTTGTGGGGGCCTGGGGCGGAGCCGCCACTTGGCTGGGTTCTGCCCACGGCGAATCGGTCGGCATCACCGTGGGGAATTCGGGGCTGGCCGTTGGGAGGGCCGGGCGCGAGGTGGCCGTGGCCCTCACCGGGGGTGTGGCTGTGGGCAGTGGCTGTGCGATCCGGGCCGAGGCGGTGTACGTCGGCTTCGGAAGGTCGACCCGCGCCCACTGCGGCGGCTGTGCCGCCTGGGTGGGCAGGGCTGCCAGGATCGGCCTGACGAGCCTGGCCAGGACCTCAGGCGAGTTGGCCGCCGTCCAGCCGGCACCGCCAACAAGACCCAGCCCAAGCACCACCAGGAAGATGGCCAGCACCGGACTGCGCCTCCGGCGAGCTGCCGGCGGGGTCGGAGTCCCGGTCCCGGCCGGCGCAGGTGCCCGCTTGCGTCCCCGGCGCGCCAGGGCCTTCGGGGCCGTTGCCGCCGGCTCCGGCGGGGGCTGCCGCAGCCGCTCCAGCGCCCATTGCATGCCCTTGCGGGCGCGCGGACTATCCGGATTGATGCGCAGGGCGCGCTTCAGGTATTCCAGCCCCACCTGCGGATCCGCCACGGCCGCCAGGATCAGCCACGGATCCTCCAGCTGCGGCGCCAGCTTCGAGGCGCGCTCTGCCCACTGGCGCGCCCCCTTGCGGTCGCCGTCGCTCAGAGCTTGGCGGGCTTTGTGGATGGCCGCCTGGGCCTCTTGCAGGGGATTCGTCATGGGGTCACCGTCGGGATGGGCGTGGGCTCGATGTTCTCGTTTTGGATGAAGCACAACAGCCCGTTCACCACTCCGTCGGCCACCTGGTCCGTGTGCTGCGTCAGCAGGGTCCGATCCAGGTTCAAGAAACCCGTTTCGATGATCCCGGCAATCGTGTTGGGATCGATCTCTGAGAAGGCGTGGTAACCGGTCATGTCGGCGGTAATGCTGCCGGCGTGGAACGGCAGGCCGGTGGCGGAGTGATAGCGGTCGACCATGCAGGCCACCAGGCGATTGGCGCGATTGACATCCCGGGTGTTGAGTGCCGCCGCGACTTTGAAGCCGGTGGCTTCATCGTTGATGTATTCACACGAGTCATTGTGGATCGAGACGATGGCCACGGCCCGGTAGCCGTTGAGACGCGTGTCGAACTCGTTCAGCAGGTCCACCTGGAAGCCGCGCTCCACCAGCTTCTTCTGCACCAGGGTGGCAATGTTCTGGTTGACGTCCGCCTCGGTCAGCTCGACCTCGCCGCTGGCGTCGGTGCAGATGGCGCCCGAATCATTGCCGGAATGCCCGGAAACGATGCCGATGCGCAGGGCGGGAGTCGCCGGACCGCCCGCCCCCCCTGCGGGCTGCGGCGTCAGGATCAGCGCCAGCCGGTAGGAAAGCGAGGCCGCCGAAAGGCTCTGGGGGGTCCAGGCCACGAGGATCGTCGCCAGCAGTACGGCGACGGTCAGCGTCGGTCCCACCGCGTGCAGTCCCTCGCCGGGCGCCTTCGGCTTGGGCCCGGCGGACTGCGATCGAAACGATCTCTCCATCCGCACCATGCTAATAGATTTATGCGAAATTGCAAGGGTATTTTCCGCCCCCGGGCGAGGGCCGTGGGGCGCTTGCGAGGGCTGAAATTGACCCTACTTGACACACCCTTGCCCGACCTTTATGATGCCTTCAGCATGCAACCACACACGGCGACCACCGAAGAGCGGGCCGCGCAGCTGCGCTCGGCGATGCGCGCCTGGACCACGGGCGTGACCATCGTCACGGCGGCGCATGCCGGGGAAACCCACGGCATGACCGTCAGTTCGTTCACCTCCATTTCCCTCGATCCGCCGCTGATCGCCATATCGCTCAACGCGGACAGCCAGACGCACAGCCTGGTGCAGCGGGCCAGGGCCTTTGGCGTGACCATCCTCGCAGCCGATCAGCAGGAACTCTCCGAGCGCTTCGCCGGGGAAGGGGAGGCGACGGGGGATCGCATGGCCGGCGTGGCCACTGAGACCTACGTGACCGGCGCCCCCTTCATCCGGGGCGGCCTTGCGTTCCTGGATTGCCGGGTGACGAAGACCATCGGTGCCGGCGGGAATACCGTGTTTGTCGCCGAGGTGGTGGCCGTGCGCGAGGATGGCGGGGGTTTGCCGCTGGTGTATCACAACCGGGGCTACCGCCAACTCAAGGAGTGAGCGGGTCGGGGAGCCAGGCCCCCGGTGTGCCCAGGCCCGGGGACCCGCGATGGGCGGCGCGGTCGTGTGCGGGGCGCCATGAACGATCCACTGACGAACGACGAGAAGCAGGTCCTGCTCAAGCTGGCGCGTGAGGCGCTGGAAGGTTGCGTGCGCAGCGGCGCGCTGCCGCGCCTGGATCTGGAACGGCTGCCGGCCCGCCTGCGGGAAACGGGAGCCTCCTTTGTAACCCTGACGAAGGACGGTCAATTGCGCGGCTGCATCGGCGCGCTGGAGCCCTCACAGCCCTTGGCGGCGGACGTCTATGAGCATGCCGCGGCCGCGGCGCTGGACGACCCGCGCTTCGAGCCTGTAGGACCGGACGAGCTGCCGAAGATCGAGATCGAGATCTCGCGCCTGACGACCCCGCAGGACCTGGACTACGCGGACCCCCTCGACCTGCTGCAAAAGCTTCGACCCGGCCTCGACGGCGTGGTGCTGCGCGACCGCGGCCGTCGCGCCACGTTCCTGCCCCAGGTTTGGGACAAGATCCCGGACAAGGCCGCCTTCCTGGATCAGCTGTGCGCGAAGATGGGGGTCACGCCGGATGCCTGGCGCACGCGCCACATGCAGGTGCAGACCTACCGGGTTGAGGAGTTCCACGAGTAGTTCGTAGAACCAGGTCTTTTTGGGCTTGGGCGCGGCACGCGCCCCCAAGTGCCTGGCCGCGCAGCGACGCGGCAACCGCCGCAGACTTGCTCAGATGGAACTGCCGTACTTCGCCCGGTCCTCGGGGCACGGGCACAGGGCCCGCAGGTAGTGCCAGTTGTAGATGCCGTAGTCGTGGCCATCCGCCCAAACAATGGTCAGCGCGTACGAGCCGACCGCCCTGACGTTGCTGATGCGCGTGGCGGGTGAATCGTCGGGCGGCCTCTCAAAGACCGCAGGATCCGGCTCCGCGCGCATGTTCTCATGGCCGCCCCGGCAGGAGGCGCACGGACAGGCGGCGCGCAGCAGGTGGAACGGGTACACGCTCACGTGGCCGTCGTCCCAGGTGATGCTGAATTCGCCCGTCTTCTTGTTGGCCAGGATGTTGGTCGGTTTTTCAGTCATGATGCCGGGGGAATCACAAGCGGGGCGCACCCGCGGCGCGCATCATGGCGCGGGCACGCCGGCCAGGTAGTCGGCCGCCGCCCAGCCGGCGCGCGTCTCATCATAGGGCGCCTCCAAGTACCACCAGGTGTAGCCATCTGCGGTCCTCGGGCCGTCCTTCACAACAAAGGTCTCCTCCTCCTCGCCCAGGAACTCAGTCTGACCGGCCTGCCCCGGTTCGCGGCGGATGCGCAGCCCCGCGCCCTCTGTCCCGGTGATCTGCACGAAGGCGCCGATGCCGATCCCGCCCACCGGGGTGGCCGTCCCTGCCGGCAGCGCGGTTTCCGTCGCCGGCGGCGTGTGAGTCGATGGCGGGATGATGGTCAGGTCGGCCGGAACGAAGCCCAGCGGCGGCGATTGGCGCACCGACGTCCAGCCGATGGCGATCAGGGTCACCAACAGCATGCACACCGCAACCAGCAGCGCGCCCAGTGCGGTCCACAGGTTCAGCAGCCCCGGCTGGCGATTGGGATTCATGGCAGCACGAAGAAGGCCAGGCCCAGGATCAGGTAGATGCCGAGCAGCGCCGCCCCCTCCAGCCAGGAAGACTCGCCGTCATTGGAGACGAGCACCGCAATGCCCACGGCGGCCAGCAGCGCCAGCAGCTCGAACTGGTTGAAGACCAGCTGCAGCGGGTGCCCCAGCAGCAGGCTCACGAACACCAGCAGCGGCGCCACGAACAGGGCGATCTGGATGCTCGACGAAACCGCGATCTCCGTGCTCAGGTCCATCTTGTTCTTGGCGGCCACCTGCACCGCCACCAGGTGCTCGGCCACATTGCCGATCAGCGGCACCAGGATGATGCCCAGGAAGAACTCCGAGATGCCCACGCCCCGGATGACGTCCCCGGCCACATGCACCAGGCTCTCGCTCATCCACACCACGCCGGCGGTTGCCAGCGCCAGGAGCATCAGCGACTGCCATACGGCGCGGTGCGGCACCTCACTGCTGGGCAGCCGGACCGAGATGGCGCTGTGTGAAGCGCCAGCCTGGCGGCCGGAGCGGGCCGAATCCAGCAGGCCCAAGCCGTACAGCACCAGCATGACGATCGCCACCCCCACACTCAGCCCCTCGATCGGTGAATGGCCGGCCTCGGTGACCGTCTGCGGCGGCACGCCCAGCGAGACGCTGAACACCGAGGGGATCACCAGGGCGATCACCGCCAGCACCAGCAGGATGGCATTGCGGCTGGCGTTGACCCGGTCGAACTTCTGCACCCCGTGGCGGATGCCTCCGATAAGCATCGAGGCCCCCAGGACCAGCAGCAGGTTGCCGATGATCGAGCCGGTGAGGGAGGCCAGTACCAGCTCCAGCAGACCGGCGCGCACGGCGGTGATCGTGATGATCAACTCGGCGGCGTTGCCCAGCGTCGCATTCATCAGCGCCCCCATCTGCGGCCCGGTATGCGTCGCCAGATCCTCGGTCGCGCCGCCGATCAGGGAAGCCAGGGGAATGATGCCGAGGCACGCCAGCACGAAGATCATCAGTGGCGACCAGCCGCGCGCCTGCCCCACGAGCATCACCGGCAGTGCCAGCAGCAGCACCGACAACGGATCACGCCTCACGTATCTCAACAGGGCCTTCATCAACGCGCCGTTTCCTTCAGCAGTTTGGCACCCTGCGGCGGCATCAGGACCTTGAGTGCCTGCTTCTGCACACGGACTTCCACCTGCCTGCTGCCCAGCATCGGGTCGCCGTCCATCTGGATCGAGAAGGGCGTGTCCGACTCCACCCGCGCGCTGCGGAACGGAAGGCGGCGGGCCTGCTCGCTGGTGACGTGGCTGCCGGCCATCACTTCAAAGAAGGCCCGCAACGCGTCCGCCAGGGTCCGTCCGCTGATCAGCCACAGATCCATCTGGCCGTCGTCCAGGTAGGCATCCGGAGAGAGCACCGCCAGCCCACCGACGTAGCGCCGAATATTGGCGGCCACGGCCAACAGGAAGTGCCCATCCACCTGCTGGTCATCGGCCCACACCCGCAGGTCCATGCCGTGCCAGACCGCGGCGGTCCACATGGTGGCGGCCACGTACTGCGGCACCGAGACATACTTCTCGGCGCGCGGCCGCGGCTCCAGCTGCTGGATGGTCATCGCGTCCAGGCCGATCCCCGCCCAGAGCAGGAAGGCGTGGTCGTTGCACAGGCCCACGTCGACGCGGCACACCGGCGCGTCGGCCAGGAGGCGGGCGTTGTCTGCCAGGGCGTCCGTGCCGAAGGGCCACTCGAACAGGCGCAGGCCCAGTTCCATGGCCCAGACGTTCATGGTGCCGGCCGGCAGCACGCCCAGTGCGGTCTCCGTGTTGACCAGCCCGTTGGCCACCTGGCCCACCGTCCCGTCGCCGCCCACGGCGAACACCGCGTGGAAGTTCTCGGCCGCGGCCTGCCTCGCCACGCTGGTGGCATGGCTGCTGCTCAAGGTCTCCGCCACGTCCACGCTCCAACCGGCCGCCTGCAGCGGGCCGAGAACGCTGGGCACGAAGGTCTTGATCGGGAAGCGGCCCGCGGCCGGGTTGTACAGCAGCAGTGCCCTGCGCATGAGGCGATTATAACGGTTGGGTGTGCGCGGCCTGCCTGGCCGCCGCGTCTACGCGTCTCTTACGCCGCGCCAACGTCCTTTTGATGCCCGCTGCCTATACTCAGGGCATCCGTTGTGAAACAGGCAGGTGCGCATGAAACTCGATAAGTACACACAGAAATCCCAGGACGCCATCCTGCAGGCACAGCAGATCGCCCGCGACCTGAATCATCAGGCCCTTGAGCCGGCTCATCTGCTGCTGGCCCTCTTGCAGCAGGACGCGGGCGTGGTCCCGGCCATCGTCACCCGGGTGGCGGGCAGCGTGCAGGCGCTGCGCAGCGATCTGCAGAACGATCTCGACAAGCGCCCCAAGATCCAGGGCGCGGGGGTGGAGGTCGGCCTGGCGCCCACGAGCGCCGAGGTGTTGAACGCCGCGGAACGCTACGCCAAGGGAATGCAGGACGACTATGTATCCACCGAGCACCTGCTGCTCGGGCTGACCGATTCCGTGGAGGGCAAGCGCCTGGCCGGGCATGGCCTGACCCAGGACGCCATCCTGGGCGCGCTGAAGGCCGTGCGCGGCTCGCAGCGCGTCACCAATGAGAATCCTGAATCCACCTACCAGGCGCTGGAGAAGTACGGGCGCGATCTCACCGACATGGCCCGCCAGGGCAAGCTTGATCCGGTGATCGGGCGGGACGAGGAGATCCGGCGCCTGGTGCAGATCCTGACGCGCCGCACCAAGAACAACCCGGCGCTGATCGGCGAGCCCGGCGTCGGCAAGACGGCCATCGCCGAAGGCCTGGCCCAGCGCATCGTCAATGGCGACGTGCCCGAGGGCCTGAAGAAGAAGCGCATCGTGCAGCTGGATATGGGCGCGCTGGTGGCCGGCGCCAAGTACCGCGGCGAATTCGAGGAGCGCCTGAAGGCCGTGCTCAAGGAGATCGCCGAGGCGCAGAACGAGGTGATCCTGTTCGTGGACGAGATGCACACCGTGGTCGGCGCGGGCGCGGCCGAAGGCGCGATGGACGCCGGCAACATGCTCAAGCCGATGCTGGCGCGCGGTGAGCTGCACATGATCGGCGCCACCACCCTGGATGAATACCGCAAGCACGTGGAGAAGGACCCGGCCCTCGAGCGCCGCTTCCAGCCGGTGCTGGTGCAGGAGCCGAGCGTGGAGGACACCATCTCCATCCTGCGCGGGCTCAAGGAGCGCTACGAGGTGCATCACGGCGTGCGCATCACCGACGCGGCGGTCATCGCCGCCGCCACCCTCAGCCACCGCTACATCTCCGACCGGCACCTGCCGGACAAGGCGATCGACCTGATCGATGAGGCCGCGGCCCGCCTGCGCACCGAGATCGACTCGAAGCCCCAGGTGCTGGACGAGGTCGACCGCGAGATCATGCAGCTGGAGATCGAGCGCCAGGCGCTTAAGAAGGAAAAGGACAAGGCCTCCAAGGACCGGCTGCAGACGCTGGAGAAGGAACTGGCCGAGCTGCGCGAGCGCTCCCAGGCCATCACCACCCGCTGGCAGGCGGAGAAGCTGGCCATCGGGGACCTGCGGGCCCTGAAGGAAAAGCTGGAGCAGACCCGCACCGAGATGGAGCGCGCCGAGCGCGCCACCGACCTGGAGAAGGCCGCCCGCCTGCGCTACGGCGAACTGCGCCAGCTGGAGACGCAGATCAAGGAGGCCGAGGCCCGCATCCAGCAGATGCAGTCGGAGCAGCCGCTCCTAAAGGAAGAGGTGGACGCCGAAGAGATCGCGGGCATTGTCGCCCGCTGGACCGGCATCCCCGTCTCCAAACTGCTCGAAGGCGAGACCCAGAAGCTGATCCACATGGAAGACAACCTGCGCCAGCGCGTGGTGGGCCAGGAGGAGCCAGTGCGCGTGGTTTCCAATGCCGTGCGCCGCGCCCGCGCCGGGCTGCAGGACCCCAACCGGCCGATCGGCTCCTTCATCTTCCTCGGGCCCACCGGCGTGGGCAAGACGGAGCTGGCGCGCGCCCTGGCCGAGTTCATGTTCGATGATGAACGCGCCATGATCCGCATCGACATGAGCGAATACCAGGAGAAGCACACCGTCAGCCGCATGCTGGGCGCGCCTCCGGGCTACGTCGGCTTCGAGGAAGGCGGCCAGCTGACCGAAGCCGTCCGGCGCCGCCCCTACAGCGTGGTGCTGTTTGATGAGATCGAGAAAGCGCACGCTGAGGTCTTCAACGTGCTGCTGCAGCTGCTGGATGACGGGCGGCTGACAGACGGGCAGGGCCGCACCGTTGATTTCCGCAACACCCTGGTGATCATGACCTCCAACCTGGGCAACCAGCTGTGGGAGGCCGGCCGCGAGGCCACCCGGGATGAGATCACCGGCGTGCTGCAGAACCACTTCCGCCCCGAGTTCCTCAACCGCATCGACGAGATCGTCGTCTTCCACAGCCTGGACCGGCAGCACCTGGCCGCCATCGTGGAGATCCAGCTGCGGCGCGTGGCCCAACTGCTGCGGGGCAAGGGCTATGGCCTGCAGGTGACCGAGGCCGCCCGCGAGTACCTGGCCGAGGCCGGCTACGATCCGCTGTTCGGGGCGCGCCCGCTCAAGCGCGCCATCCAGCGCGAGCTGCAGGATCCGCTGGCGCTCAAGCTGCTGGCCGGCGAATTCAGCGAGGGCCAGACCATCCTGGTGGATCGCGGGCCGCAGGCCCTGGCCTTCAGCCTGGGCCAGCCCGAGACTCACGAAGAGCCCGTCGCCTGACGCGCGTAACGCTTGCGAAATAGGACACGCCCTTCAAGACGGAGGGCGTGTTGATTCTGCGCCGGGTCTGGCCCACACGGACTGCCGATGCGGTGCACAGACGCAGCCCGCTTGAAACGGCATTCCTTCCACGCGGCTGGCTTGATGCTCGACGAAACCCGAATGAGACGTATCAGGACGTTTGTTGGTGACATTTGTCAGTTGAAACGCGCCCTCGTGGAGCGTACTCTTTCAGCATATCCAAGAGTCCTTGGTCCTGGTCAGTGCTGGGCGGCATGCGGCCCCGCCGAGAACATTGACCGTTGCTTCAGAGTGGCAGCAGGGCCGGTTCACAATCTGCCAGAAGAGAGGAGCTGAGGGATGAATGGACTTCGAGTCGCCAACCCCGTTGCACTTGCCGTGGTGCTGCTGGCCGCAGCCTGCGGGCCTTCCCCCGAGGCAGTGGCTACCATGACGGCGGAAGCGTGGACGCCCACGCCGCCGCCAACAGCCACGCCGACACCGGTGCCATTCGGCCTCACGGTATTGGTGGTGGATGAAGCTTCAAAGGCCATCGCAGGCGCGCGGGTCACCGTGCCCGCCTCCGGCAGCGATCAACCGGTGATCGTCGATGACCAGGGCCGCTATTCGTGGCCTGACCTGCCGGGAGGCGAAACCGCCATGGGCGCCGGCGCGCAGGGCTACCGCAACGCGGAGCAGACATTCACACTTCAACGAGGGCCGAACGAGGTCACGATCACGCTCGAGCGCGATCCATTCCAGCTGCTGCCGTCGGAGGTCTGCCAGCCCGGGCAGGAGCTGCTGTACCTGGAGGATTTTGAGGACGGGCAGGCGCAGGATTGGCCGATCACGCGCCCGGCATGGGCCTTCGAGCAGGTCGAAGGCCGCGGCACCGTCCTCACCAAGACGGCGGGGGAGGGCGCCTTCCTGCCCAGCAACGTGGACAATTCCGGCAACACGGTCTGGCTGCTGGAAACGCGCAACACCAGCGAGATCACCTGGTTGTACCAGCGGTACGGGGGCCAGGGCCCGGCAGGCAGCCTTGCCAACCTGATTGCGTTCGTCGGGCCGCGGCTGATGATCCAGGCCGGCACGGGAGGCGGAGCCGCCATGCAGAACCTGGGCAGCACGGTCGCGCCTCCGCCCGGAGAGGACGGCTGGCACAGGCTGGCGATCGCCTACTTCAATGGGAACATTGACATCTGGATCGGGGACACGCTGGTCCTGGGCGTGACGGATCGGGCTCCGCTGGAGAGCGGGGCCCTGGCCCTGGAGACCTCGACCACGGAGGGTGTCTCCTCCTATGACAATCTGGTGATATGCTCACTGGCTGAGCCGTATGCCCCGGCCGCGCCTCAGTAGCACGCGGCGGCCGCGGGGCCAGGCCTTCAGCCTGGGCCAGCCCGAGAGCCACGAAGAGGGCGTCGCCTGACGCGCGTAACGCTTACGAAACAAGACACGCCCTCCAGGAAGGGGGGCGTGTTGATTCTGGGCCGGGGGCGCTCAACGCAGCCGGCTCATTGCGGGGCGGCGTACGAGAGCAGCACGGGTGCGATCCAGACCCCGTAGGCCGAGGCGCGCTCGCTGACCGCACGCAACACCAGCACCGGTTCAATCACCTGCCCCGCCAGCGGGCTCAAGTCGACTCGGAACT
>DATIPW010000133.1:0-16636 GCA_035471605.1 Anaerolineales bacterium
CACTTCGCGCAGTTCGAAGACATCCGGCGGGCCATAGCGCGCGTAGGTCATTGCTTTCATGTGGGCACCCTTGCACCAATTCGGATCATCTCTGTCGGGGGCCGTCCAGTCGCATGCGGCGGCTGACGAGACAGCCGGGGCAAGAGACTGGAATCCCCTTGCAACGGCGACACACCGACGATTGGCTTATTCAGCGGCATCGGCAGTCCAAGCATCATACCCAGCGCATCGCCCAGGTCGGGTTTAAGCCAGCCCAGCACAGATTACAGGGTACGACGCGGAGCCGACGAGACCCCAGCCGGAATCCAGCGCGGCCAGCGCCCGGCTCTCGAAGCGCTGGATTGAGGATCGGGAACAGCGGCACAGCGCTCGTTTCAGAAATCATGGATTGCCCTTTGTAAGCAAGTCTTGTTGTGTTCAACCGCGCGCATCCACGCCTGGGCCTGTTGCAAGCACAGGGCGGGGTGCCACGCGCCTGGCGGCGTCGGGTTCAGCCTCGCCAACCGCCATTCCGGACGGCGGCCTCGTACCGGCTGCGGCCCCCGTAGTAGATGCCCAGCGCCATTAGGAAGATGGCTCCGGCTGCCGCACGTCCAGCAGCAGGGTCAGCACAAGAATGTGGCTGCCGGTCATGTTCTTGTTCTGCTTCCCACGCGATACTGACCTTGTCCGAAACGCCCACCTGACTCACCTAAGGGGCTAGGAGCCAGCAGGTTGCACCCCAGCCGTACACTTGGCCAGATTGCCACACTGGCCAGCTCAACGTTTCCCTATCCCACCACAACAAGATACAGACGCAGGAGTGTGGTCAGGTTTCGCCGAAGGGCGCTCTTTCGAGTCCAGGACTCTGGTAGGCGTCGATGGAAGGATGCGAACCTCGACGCGGCCCCGTGCCCGCCTAGCCGCTCCCCATCAGACTCTTGGCCAGCTTGACCGCGCCGATGGCGTCTTCCGAGTGTCCATCGGCAGCAATGGACTCAACCCAGGAGGCGGTGACCGGAGCGCCGCCTACCATGATCTTAAAGCGGCTTCGCAGTCCTTCCTTCTCCAACTCCTCGATGACTTCGCGTTGACGCACCATGGTGGTCGTCAGCAGGGCGCTCATGGCGATGATGTGTGCCTGGCTTTCGAGCGCGGTGCCAATGATCTTGCTGGCGGGCACATCCACGCCCAGGTCGCGCACATCGAAGCCCGAGGCACTGAGCATGGTGGAGACCAGTGACTTCCCAATCTCGTGAATGTCCCCTTCCACGGTGGCGATCACCACGCTGCCCAAGGTCTGGCGCCGCTCCCCCTGCTTCTTGAGCTCGGGGTCGAGTGTGGCGACGGCGGCCTTCATGGCATCCCCGGCCATGACAAGTTCGGGCAGAAAGGCTTCGCCACGACTGAAAGACTCCCCGACGACATTGACGCCAACCACGAACCCCTTGCTGATAGCGTCCAGCGGCGGAATGCCGGCGGATACTGAATCTTTCGCCAGCGAGGCGGCCAGCTCGGCATCGCCGTCGATGATGCTCTGCGACATCTTCTTGAAAAGCTCTTCACGCATGACGGCTCCTTGTGTTCTAGCAGTATGACGGCTGCTGTCAGGCCAGATCCTTGTCGGCCGCCCGCAGGATATCATTTAGCCGAGCGCTGACGGCGCTGGGCAGCGGATCGACGGGCGGGGCGCTGAGGATCTCCTGGACCTGCTCGCGCGCCCGCGAGTACATGCCGGGACGCCCTAGCTCCGCCCAGGCCTCATAGGAATGGCGGTCCAGCAGCTGCGACATGAAGAACTCATCACTGCGGGCGGCACGGCGAGTGTGGGCCGAACCCAGGAAGTGACCCCCCGGCCCCACGCGGGCCACGTCGTCAAACAGATCCTTGGCTTCGGTGGAGTCCACTCCGTCACGGAGGCGCTGGCAGAAGTGGGCGATTTCGTTGTCCACCACAAGCTGCTCGAGGATCAGTTGCTGATCGCCCTCGATCTCTCCCATACCGACGATGATATCTGCGCCGGCACAGACAGGCGCGATGGTGGTGATGAGCTTGTCGAGGACAGCTTGCGGGCCGGGTTCTTTGGCATCTGAAGAGCAGCCGGCTGAACCGCTGGGCAGACCGTAGTAGCGGCCCATGCTCACCAGGGCGGCGGACTGCAGTCCCATCTCCGGCGTGCCGGCCAGGTAGCCTCCCGTGCGAAAGTCCACGCTACCCGTCGCGCTGCTGAAGATCACTGGGCGACCGGGATGGGCAAGCTCGTACACGATGATGGCAGACAGCGCCTCCGCGACCGCCAGGGCAATATTGGAGAACAAGCTGGCCGGGCCCGTAGTGCCCGTTACCGGCATGGGCATCACCATCACAGGAAGGTCCCAGTTCCCGAGCTCAAGGTAAGCATCCAACATGTCGCCATCGTGAACCAGCGGGGCCACCGGGCAATAGATGAGCGACCAGTTGTGCGTGGCGCGCAGGGTGGCTTCATCCCCGGCCACCGCAACGAGAGCGTCCACGAGGTACGGAACCTGCCGAGGGTGGTGGATCTCGTGCTGCCCGTGCTTTGAACAGTGCTGGACCATGCCGACGAACTCGTGCAGGACGCGCGAGCATGCCGGGGCATCGGAGGCCGTGGTCGGCGCCCACGCCATGACCCCCATGTCCAGCACCTGAAATACGCGCAGCGCCTGCTCGATGTCCTTTCGTGTGCCATAACGGCGCTGCCCCGTCTCGAAGTCACGTGCAAAAGCCGAAGTGCCGTCAATGGCGTAGCGCGGCACCGGGGAGGGAAGCGGATAGCTATGCTCGGAATTGCGCGCGCCCAGCACAAAGGCCTCGGGGGCAGCCTGGAGAGCCTGCTCGACAAGCTCCCGCGGAAAGCGCGCAACGCGGGCATCAGCATCCACGCGGGCACCGTGCTTCTCGAGCAGGGGCAGCGCGCGCTGGCCGTGGAATCGTACGCCCACCTCGGCCAGAATGCGGAGTGCCTGCCGGTGCACACGCTCCTGCTCTTCGACAGACAGGATGGGTGATGTGAATTTCATGCGTGTTCTAGTCCTCGAATTGCTTTGCCAGGCGCCCAAACTCGCGGTCCAGCGCGGGATCGAGCGGCATGGGACGATGCTTCTCCAAGATCGAATGACGCCTCTCAGCAAGCTCGTCCAACACATCGGGCTTTCCGGCGCTCTGCCACTCGTCGAGGGTTCCGTGGAACCCTAGGCTGCTGAGATAGAAGCCCCCAGAACGCAGGGCCTTGAGAGTGGACTTTTGAGAAACGAAGTTTGCACCCGGTCCCCGGTCTGCCAACAACTCATCCAGCCACGCATCCGCTTGAGTGGATATGCCTTGGCGCATGCGCTCGCACCGACGGAAGACCTCCACGTCCAGAAGCATTTGGTCGATGGACAGGAGCGTGGAGCCCGCCAACAGGCCCGGGCCGACAAGGAGGTCGGGCCAGGAGAGTGTGGGCAGAGACCAGTTCAGTGCCCGCTCGTATGCGGCTTGCGCGCCGGGGCGGTATTGGTCAGTGCCGCCGGCGCTGGCCTCCACCGGAAACCCGTAGTAGCGTCCCATGCCAGTGACTGCAGCGCCCAAGACGGAATTCTCAATGGCTCCTCCTGTATAGCGCCAGCTGTGCGGCTCCACCGAGTGAGCAACCGGCGAATAGAGGACCGGCAGGCCCGGCGAGGCGGCCTGCACCAGGCAGAAGGTGGCGAGAAAGTCGATGTTGGCTACCAAGAGGGCGGAGAGCGGAGTGGCCGGAGCAGTGGCGCCCATGAGCGGCATCGGCATGATGGCCACGGGGATTTCCCAGCCAACGGTTTCCAGCCAAGCCTCGGTGTACGTTTCGTCAATTACCAAGGGCGACATCGGGCACAGGACATAGGAGAAGGGATGGTTCTGCCGAAGACCCTGCCTCCCGCCGAAGGCCAAATCCAAGACTTGAACCAGCAGCCGTGCCCGCTCCACGCTGTCGACTGAATCCTGGATGTGTTTCGAGCAGGACCCAATCAGAGTGCGCCAATAGTTCAGATAATCAGCAGCGGTATCGCCGAATCCGCCTTCCACCATGGTCCAGTACACGCCGATCTCGTCGATGGCATCGATGAGCCTGGTGGCAGTGTGCCAATCTTCAAAGGTGCCGGGGCGCACTTCGCCGGTTTTGACATCGAGGGCGGATACGGCGCCCCCATCGGCCACCATCCAGCAGCCGCCGGCGTTCATTTCCAGCGACCAATCGGGGCGACGGCCGCCGAGGCGAAACCGCTTCGTTACCTGCTGCAGGGACTGCTCCACCATCGTGCGTCCCAGTCGTGCCCGACGAGTGGACTCGTCGACGTCGGCGCCTGCCCCCCGCAGGATCTCTCTCGCGCGGGCAGACATGACCTGCACACCAGTCTCCGCCAGCACCTTGAGGCTGCGCTCGTGGACTTGCTCGTAGTCGGCTGGCTGAAGAACCTGAATGGAGGTCGGCATGGCAGCGCTACCCACTGGCGCCGGCCGGGCGCTTTGCGAACTCGCGGTCGGCGGCTGCCAGGATACGACGCAGCTCGCGCTGCTGACTCGGATCCAGCGGCTCGGGATGATGATTATCGAGAATCCAGCGCACCTTCTCGCGCGCCACCTCGAGAGGATCCCGGAACCCCCCCTCAGGAGCCAGTTGGCCACTGATCTCCGAGAAGGTGCGCTCGCGCAGCAGCCGGCGTGTATGGCGATGACCGAGGAAGTGGCCGCGTGGGCCCACGTCCCGGATTACATCGAGCGCAAGAGCCTCCGTACTGGTATCCAACCCCGCCGTCTCGATGCGCACCCGATGATATATATCGCTATCCAATATCACGGCCTCAGGATAGAGCAAGCGGCACGATTCCAGAAGACCGAGGCCGCTACCGGTATCGGCGCCGACCAGGGCGCAGAGCATGAGCGACGAGGCGGCATCCCCCGCCGATTGCCAACCAGGATACGACGCGTCGGTGGCAAACACGCCGGCGAGGCTCGGCACGCCCCACGCATGCGCCAGTTCAACACCCACTGCATATAGCAGCGTGCCCTCCCAAGCCGTGGCAAGATACCCGCCGGTCCGCGGATGCATAAGCCCGGGCATCATTGAATGGAAGACAGGCGCGCCCGGATATGCCATTTCCACGAGCGCCATGGCTGCGACAATCTCGGCATCCCCGATAGCCAGAGTTGCCGCTGGTGTGGCAGGCCCCGTGGCCCCCAGATTCGCCATGGACATGAAGCCCACCGGAAGGCCCGCCCCTGCCAGGGTCAGCGCCGACTCGATCCCCTCCGGGTCCAGCCCCAAGGGGGCGATGCAGCAAACCAGCAGCGACAATGGCGGACGGGAACGCATGCGGGCGTCCGTGCCAGAAACCACGCCTGCCATCTCGATGGCATAGCGCGCCATGGAGGCGCCCATAATGGTCTCGCTCTGGACATGTTTGACTGTGTTGCTATAGGAAGCTTCCAGTTCGTGCAGCGGTGCCGTGGAGGGGTGATCCTGCGCGCTGACGATGGGCCAGTAAAACGCGATGGATGTCAGGTAGTCTGACACGCGTGCCATGGCGGCGACATCGGCCTTGCAGGAGGTGCGTCTCTGGCGGCTCTCGAAATCAATGGTCTCAATGCCGCAGCCATCGGTGGCCAAAAAGGTGCTGGAGCCATCCAGCGACAGATCGTGCGCAGGGGAGCGCGCCCCCATCACGTAGAAGCGGGGTGCATGCGAGAGCGCCTGCAGAACAAGGTCGCGGTTGAGGCGGACGATCTGTTTTTCACGATCGATCTGCGCTCCGCTATCGGCGTAGATCTTGAGGGCCATGGGCGAAGGGCAGTGCACGCCAGTCTGTTCCAGAGTATGTAGCGTGGCGTCTCTCAACCGCTCCAGCGCCGAGTCGTCGAGGATGCGAAGGTGGTAGGCGGGGCGTATCGGCTGCAGCGCAGGAGTGGTGGTTGGGGAAATCATGCCAGTGCCACGGCCGTCATCAGGCCAATTCCTTGTCAGCTGCAGCCAGGATGCGGTCCAGTTCCTGGAGCTGGCCATCGTCCAGCGGTTCGGGGTGGTGATTTGCCAGGATCCACTTGGTGTACTCGACCGCGTACTCGCGCGCATCCCGATACTGACCCTCGGGCGAGAGTCGGTGGGCAAGGCCGCGCTTCATGGCATCGCGCATGTATTGGCGGGTGTGCTTCTGTGCCAGGAAATGGCCACCTGCGCCCACAGCCTGGACGGTATCAAGTGCAAGCGTCTCAGTGCTGATCTCAAAACTCATGAGGGCGTAGCGCGCCTTCTGGTACAGCTCGTAGTCCATGATCAGGGATTCCGGGAAGAGCCGTGTGTAGGTCTGGGTGAGCCCGAGCCCGGTTACCCATTCCGCACCTGTCAGCCCGATCATGAACGAGTCGAGCGCCACCTCGGAGCCGGATTGCCAGGTACCGGGCTCATGCGAGTCAGTGCCGAAGCATGCGCCAAGGCAGGGCATTCCCCAGTGATGCGCCATTTCGACCGGGGCATAACGCCCGCGGGCGTCAAGCGGATAGCTCACGTAGCGTCCCGAACTGGGATCGGCCCAGGCCTGCATCAGGGAATGAAAGACGGGGGCGCCGGGATGTATGAGCTGAGTCAACACCACGCCGCTGATGATCTCCGCATCCCCCACGGCCAGCGCTCCGGCGAGGGTCGCGGGAGCCGTGGTTCCCAAAGTCGGCATGGAGAGGAAGCCGACCGGCACGCCAGCTTCGGCCAACACCATGGCAGCCTCGATACCGTGTTTGTCCTGCACGAGCGGGGCGATGGTGCAGATCACCAGTGAGAAGTTTGGCCGGCTGCGCAGTTGCTGCCGCGAGCCAGCAACCACAGTGGACATCTCCAGGGCATACCGTGCATCAGCCTCGCCCATGATGGTTTCGCTCTGGACATGCTTGCGCGTGTTCCTGAAGGATGCATCCAGGTCGTGCAGGGGCGCGGTGCGTCCATGTTCCTGCGAGCTAACCATGGGCCAGTAAAAAGCAATGCCGGGCAGAAAATCGACGATGCGCGCCATCATGCCCACGTCCTCCTTGCGGGAGGGGCGCCGCTGGCGAGACTCCAACTCGACGGTCTCCACACCGCAGCCGTCAGTGCAGAAGTAGGTGCAGCCATCCGCCAAGTCGAAGTGATAGAACGGATCACGAGCACCAACACTGAAGTGACGCGGCACCGTTCTGAGCGCCTCCCGCACCAGTCTGCGGGGGAAGCGGACGATCTGCGTTCCGGGATCCACACTGGCGCCATGATCGGCAAGGATCTTGAGCGCCTTCTCCGAAGGGAACTTCACACCGGTGCGCTCCAGGATTGCCAGTGTGGCTTCCTGGAGTCGATCCAGTTCCTCCTTGGTGAGGTAGTCCAGGCGATAGGGTGTTTTGAGGGGTTCGAGCGGTGTCAAGTCACTGGTCATGTAGTCGTCCTCGGGGTAGGTGGTGCCGGGGCGAGAATGCGACGCGGTTCAGCCTGCACACGCCGCCGCCGGGTTGCCTTGCTACTCATAGAGCCAGCAGCGCACTTCATGGCCTGGCTTCTGCGGGCGGAGCTCGGGCATGGACTGGCCGCAGATGTCAAGCTTGCTGCTGCAACGCGCAGCGAACGCGCAACCGGCGGGCATGCCAATCAAGTTCGGGACAACACCCGGAATCACGGCCAGGCGCCTCTTTTTCCGCCCCAGTATGGGAATGGAATCAATTAGACCCTGCGTGTACGGGTGCAACGGATCAGAAAAGAGATCGTCGATGGCTGTCCGTTCGACGATCTTGCCGGCGTACATCACGGCCACCCGGCGGACCATGCTGGCAATCACGCCAAGGTCATGAGTGATCAGAATGATGGCGGTATCCATCTTCTCATTCAAATCCCTCATGAGATCCAGGATTTGCGCCTGGATCGTGACGTCCAGAGCCGTGGTCGGCTCGTCCGCTATCAGGAGCATGGGTTTGAGTATCAGTGCCATGGCAATCATGACGCGCTGTGCCTGGCCGCCCGACATCTCATGGGGATAGGCGCGGACCTTCTTTTCCGGCGAGGGAATGCCCACGAGTTGGAGCATTTCAATCGCCCGGTTGGAGGCGTCCTGCTTCGCAATTGCCTGGTGAATCTGCAGCACCTCGGCGAGTTGGTCTCCAACGGTCATCACCGGATTGAGGCTGGTCTGCGGCTGCTGGAAGATCATGGAGATCTGGCTGCCGCGGATGGCCGAGAGTTCCGGGCGCGACAACTGCAGGAGATCGCGCCCCATGAAGTCGACGCGGCCGGTGACTTTGCCGGGAGCAGGCACCAGGCCCATGATGGAAAGCGAGGCGGCAGTCTTTCCGCAGCCAGATTCTCCAACCAGTCCGACGATCTCGCGGGCGCGCACATGCAGATCAACACGATCCACGGCTTTCACAACGCCATCCTCCGTGTGGAAGTAGGTCTTGAGATCCGTGACCTGCAGGATGGACTTGGCATTAGTGGTGTGCATGTGGATTCGAGAACTGCCTCTCCGGGTGACTGCGGCCTGCTACCCAGGGATGTGCCAACATGCCGCCCAGTGGTCCAGCCCGTGTTGCAAGAAAGCCGGTTCCTCAGCAGCACAGACCTCCGTAGCCAAGGAGCAACGAGGATGAAAGCGACAGCCTGAAGGGGGGTTGATGGGCGTTGGAACCTCCCCCTCCAGCACGATGCGTTTGGGCCTGGCAGCAGGATCGGGAGTAGGGATGGCAGACATGAGAGCCCGAGTGTAGGGATGCAAAGGATCGCTGTAGAGCTGCTGGCAGCCGGCCAGTTCCACGATCTTCCCCAAATACATCACGGCCACCCGATTGGAGATATGTTCGATTACGGAGAGATTATGGGCAATGAACAGGTAGGTGAGATGGAACTCCTCCTGGAGGTCTTGAAGCAGATTCAGCACTTGAGACTGGATCGAGACGTCCAGTGCCGAGACCGGTTCGTCGCAAACGATGAACTCGGGACGCAGAGCCAGGGCCCGGGCGATGCCGATGCGCTGGCGCTGGCCTCCGGAAAACTCGTGGGGATAAAGATGCGAGTGATACTCGGCCATGCCCACCTTTTGAAGCAGATCCACCATGGTTTGATGCCGATCCTGGCGGCTGCCAACCCCATGAATCTCCGGTCCATCCAGGATCGAATCCCCGACCGGCTTGCGAGGATTGAGGGACGCATAAGGATCCTGGAAGATCATTTGCGCCTGCCTTCGAGCGGACTTGAGAGCCTGACGATCCAGCTCAAAAACATTGACCCCGCGTATCTTCACTGAACCACTGGTGGGCTCGAGCAGGCGCAGGATGGTACGCCCCACGGTTGTCTTGCCGCAACCGGATTCTCCAACCAATCCAAGGGTCTCGCCTTTTCGAACGCTGAAGCTGATACCGTCCACGGCCCGCACCCAATCCACGACGCGACGCAAAACGCCGCCGCGGACGGGAAAATGCTTTACCAGGTCTTGCACCACGACGAGGTCTTCTCCGAGACCCGGGCCGGCACGGCCCTCGGGCGACCCTGCAACGAGTCTCTCGACATTGCGGCCCATCTATTCGAAGCCCCTCAGAACCTTGTGCGGATCCAGGGCATCCCTGAGACCGTCTCCGATGTAGTTCACGGAGATGATGGTCAGGAAGATCATGACACCCGGAAAGATGGCGAGCCAGGGATGCTGGGTGAGGTGCTCTTGAGCATTGCCCAAGATGTTTCCCCAACTGGGCGTGGGCGGCCGGATCCCAAATCCCAGGAATGACAGGCCCGACTCCTCCATGATGGCCCACCCGATGCCCAGAGTGGATTCCACAATGATGGGTCCCACACCATTGGGGAGGATCTCCCGCAGGATAATCCTGGCGTTGGAGGCCCCCAGCGCACGGGCCGCATGCACGTACTCCATGTCGCGAAAAGTCAGGAAGATGGCGCGCACCAGTCGCGCCACGGTCATCCACGACAGCAGGCCCAGCGCCACCGCAATGGTCACCACCGTATTGCGCTCGAAGAACTCCACCCTGGTTTCACGCAGTATTGCACCCAGCAGTATCAGCACCAGCAGGGATGGCAGCGCGAGCGCCGCATCGATGATGCGCATGAGCACGTTGTCGATCCAGCCTCCGAAGTATCCTGCAATCGAGCCCACCGGCACCCCGATGGACAGCGTAATCGCCACCACCATCAATCCGACACCGAGCGAGATGCGGCCACCGTACAGAATACGCGTGAGCATGTCGCGGCCCAGCGCATCGGTCCCGAACGGATGCTGCCAGGAGGGAGGCTGCAGCCGGCTCTTCAGGTCGGAGACCTCTGGGTCGTACGGCGAGAGAGGCACCAGCGCGGCACCTAGGATTATGACGATCAGCAGGAACGCCCCGACGATGGCCCCGGGGTGCCTTCGGAACCGGCGCCAGACCAGCACCCACATGCTCTCATGTGCACGCACGGGCCGGGGGTCACTGTTGAGCACGGATGATGCGTTGGCCATGTCTAGTCGTAGCGGATGCGCGGATCGAGAAGGCCATAGGCAATATCGGCCATCAGGTTGCTCAAGATAATGATGCCTGCCCCTATGATCAGCACCCCCAGCAAAACGGGATAGTCCCGGAAAGTGGCAGCGTCGTAGTAAAGTCGGCCCATACCCGGCCACGAGAACAATAGCTCCACGTAGAGCGAGCCGGCAAACAGATAGGGGAAGTCCAAGGCGAAGATCGTCACCAGGGGGATCAAGGCATTCTTCAGGGCGTGCCCGTAGAGCACCTTGCGCTCTATCTGACCCTTGGCCCGGGCCGTCCGGATATAGTCTTTGTGGATCTCATCCAGCATGCTGGACCGCAGGAAGCGCGAGTACCAGGCCACCCAGCCGACCATGCCCATGGTGACCGGCAGGAAGAGATGTTTCAACCGGTCCCACAGATTAAATTCGGCGCCAATGGTCTGCATGCCCCCCGCGGGAAACAACGGCTGACCCGTGAAGGGATTCTCCAGCCATGCATAGAAGATCAGGATCAGAATCAGCCCCAGCCAGAACTCCGGGATGGCCTGCCCCATGAAAGATAGTGTGGTGGCCGAGATATCAAAAAAGGAGTACTGACGCACGGCCGAGATTATGCCGATCGGAATTGCCACGACGGCCACAACCAGCAGAGTGGCCGTCATGAGGTACATGGTGTTGGGCAGCCGGCCTGCGATCTCTTCCAGCACGGGATTCCGGTTGCGAATCGAGATGCCGAAGTCTCCTCGCAGGATGCCACGACGCGTGCCCCGGCTTTCGATGATCCCGTCACCGTCCAGATCGACGCCCTGCCAATCATTGCCCACGAGCCAAATCAGGTATTGAACGGGCAACGGTTTGTCCAGCCCAAACTCGCGTTTCAACCTTTCCATGCGCTCGACCTGCCCTCTGCCCCGGCGCCCGTGGCCGGCCATTGGGCCTCCCGGGGCGATGTTCACCAGCAGGAAGAGAAAGACGCTGATAATGAAGAGCAGTGGTATGGCCTGCAAGAGCCTTCGGGTTATGTAGGTTCCCATTTGCACCGCGGGTCCATCTAGAAGCATGGGTGGGAATTTCTCCCACCCATGCTTTCATGCGTATCTGTACGGCGCCTACTCGGCTAGGGTCCAGTCGGCCACGTTCCACGTGAAGGGATCATTGGCCGAGGCGATTGTGTTCTGGAGGCGACTGGAGACGCCGTGCACCTCCAACGTCGAGAAGAGCAGCACCTGGGGTATTTCCTCATCCAAGATGCGGGCCATCTCGCAGAAGACCTCCTTGCGATAGTCCTCATCCAGAGAGAAGAGCTCGTCGTAGTAGGCATCGAAGTCTTCGTTCGACCAGCGGCCAATGTTCCAGCCTCCGCTCTCGGGATCAGCTGCATCCGTGTGATAGTAGTACCACATGTCGTTGTCAGTGGGATCGAGACCCGGGTAGCCATCGTCCCACATATTCATGTCAAAACGCCCCATGATCTCCGGGCCACTCTCCGTATCCCAGAGCACGGCGCCCTCCACAGAAAGGAGGGTGGCTTTCATGCCGATATCGCTGAGGTTCTCGGCGACGTACTGCTGGGCCAGTTCCAACTCTTCGCCGTACTCAGAATAGATGCCGAATTCGAACTCCATCCGGTCGCCCTCATTGGCATTCGGGCAACTGCGGCACTCTCGCACGCCATCGTTGTCGGTGTCAATCCAGCCGGCTTCCTCCAGGAGCGCCTTGGCCCCTTCCGGATCAAAGTCTGGGCGCGGGATATCGCAGACGTTGTAGGGTGGGCGGAAGAACTCGGTCCATACCGGATGCCCGTGACCCAGGAAGATATCGTTGATGATGGTATCCACGTCGACCGCCATGCGCACAGCCTGGCGAACCCTGAGGTCCGAGAAGAACGGATGGGGGGTTTCCACGGGATCGGTCGATCCGAAGGCCGCCTGATTCATGAAGAGGCGCATCACCCAGCGGTCTGTGGGCGATACCTGAAGCGTGACGTTCGAGGCAGCTTCGTATTCGTTCTGTATGGCGTCCGGAGGCCACATGTGGTGGTCCGCATCGCCTTCCATCATCATGGTTCGGCGCACGGATTGCTCAGGAACGATCTTGACGATCACCTGGTCGATGGCCGGCTTGCCCTCCTCAAAGTAGTTGGGATTCTTTGCGAAGGTCAAGTGGTCGTTGGTTACGAACTCTTCCAGGACATAGGGACCGCTGCTGAGGGGCTCAGCCTCGCAGTCCCACTCGTAAACACCCTGGGACGCGTCACAATAGTGTTCGGGATAGACGAAGAAGTTCTCTCCACCGAACTGGGTTTGGTAAGCGGTGTAGACCGTGTTGTAGTAGACCTTGAATGTGAAGTCGTCGATCTTTTCCACTGAGTCGGTGTAGTCCTGGCCATCGGTCCAGGCGCCCAAATCCGGATCGGCGAATGCATTCCAGGTGAAGATGATGTCGTCCACCGTCAGCTGCTCGCCGTCAGACCAGAAGATGTCATCCCGGATCTTCCAGGTGACGTCCATCGTCCAATTCTCTTCGTCGAACACGACGCCGCCGTTATCGAGGGTCGGGATCTCCACGGCGATTTCGGGAAACACCACCCCGTACGGGTCGATCTCAGCCACGGACAACATGATGAGCTCCCCCACGAGCTGTTCGTAGCCAGTGTCGGTCACGATGCCGTTGAAGGCAACCGGATCTTCCGGAATGAGCATCGTGATGCTCGAGAGCGCCTCGGTGGGCTCTTCTGCCATCGGCTCCGCCGGCGCCGCGCCCTCCTGCGGGGCTGGCGCCTGGGGCGCGCAGCTTGTCGCGCTCACCACCCAGACGAGGGCCAGAAGTACAAACGAGAGGGTCTTCCACGATTTGCGAGGGTACATCTTCAGCCTCCTTCGTCCTCCATGCCAACTCGCGAGGCACACGGTTCTGTGCGGGTCTCCGCGAGCACGTTCCAGATCGGGAGCGGAAGGGGCAGCAGGGAAGGCACGAGTGTCACGACAATCCGCCCCGATTCGCCTGCCATCGTCCTCAGCCCGGGGACTGCGGGCTGATGTGCCCAACTTCTCTTCGCGATTGGCCTCCTTTCCCCTTGCCTTTGATGATCTCCCCGCTGACGGAATTGGTGCCTGCACGCCCCCGGAGCCACCGCGTCTCATTCCGGGGCTGTCTTCCTGGGCGCGCTGTCGTACCCACCGTATCGATAGGATGTCTTGTAGACCTTGAGAATCAGAAACGTCTGCGTACGCGCCACGCCGGGGAGCTTCTGGAGCTTGTTGTTCAGGAAGGAGACGAACTCGGACCGGTTGCGGCAGAAGACTTCTGCAAAGAGGTCGAATTCGCCTGCCGCCTGAACCAGGTACGTGACCTCCGGAAGCTGCGAGATCGCCTCAGCGACGGCCTCCAGGCGCTGAGCCTCGACAGTAATCCCGATCAGGCCCCCTTCATTGAGGCCCAGGGCCTCGGGCTCGACGATGCCGATGATCTGGAACTGCCCGGTGTCGAGCAGGCGGCGGACTCGATTCCGGACAGAGCCTTCTGTGATATCTAGGTCTTCTGCGATCTTCGTGAAGGGCGTGCGGCCATCCTCCTGAAGGAAGGAAATGATGGCAAGGTCCTTCGAATCGAACATACCCCCAGTTTACCGAAATTCGTAAAAATGTCAACCAGGAATACGAAGAATGCAATCTGCATTGTCCACAATTTACGAAATCCTTGACTTCTACGGCTCGTATCGCTATAATATCGTCACCAGAGCGCCGACGCCCGGTTTCCCGTCAACTTTGCAGGGGCAGCCGGATGCTTCCCAGCCCACGGCAAGGACCCAACGCTCTGGGCAGCGCCATTGTCCCAGACCCCAGATAACATGCCCCGATGCAGAACACGACCGAAAGCCCGCCGCGTCACGCCCGGGTCGTAATCATCGGAGGCGGCGTGATTGGCTGCAACGCTGCCTACCACCTAGCCAAACTCGGATGGACAGATATCCTGTTGCTTGAACGCAGGCAACTGACGTGCGGCACCACCTGGCACGCCGCCGGTCTCATCGCAACCAGCAGCTTCGCCTCTGAGACCCTGCTGTCCATGGCGCAGTACACGCGGGAGCTCTACAAGCAACTCGAAGCCGAGACAGGAATCTCGACAGGCTTCCAACCGATCGGCTATCTGCAGGTGACGGCCAGGCCTTCGCGCGTAGAGGGCCTGCGGCGCAACGCCAACTTCGTCCGCGGCTTGGGCGTCACGGTTGAGGAACTATCGGCGGCCGAGGTCGGCCAATTGTGGCCGATCGCCCGCACGGACGACATACGCGGCGCGTTCTTCACCCCGGGCGACGGCCGCGCCAACCCGGTGGATCTGACCATGTCGCTCGCCAAAGGGGCGCGCCAAATGGGCGTCACGATCCAGGAGGGCATCGAGGTGACCGGTATCCAGATCAAAGGGGGACGCGCTATCGGCGTCCTGACGGACAAAGGCCCGGTCGAATCGGAGTACGTGGTCAACTGCGCCGGCATGTGGGCAAGGCACATAGGCAAGATGGCGGGCGTCGAAATCCCGCTGCAGGCTGCCGAGCACTACTACCTGATCACGGAGCCGGTTGAGGGTGCTTCCCCCACTCTGCCTGTGCTGGAAGACGTGGATCGCTACGCCTACTACCGCGAGGAGGTCGGCGGCGTGATGCTGGGTCTTTTCGAGCCAGTGGCTGTGCCGTGGGGCACAAAAGGTATTCCCAAGGATTTTGCCTTCGGCGAGATCCAGCCTGACTGGGATAGGATGATGCCCTACATCGAGGATGCCATGCTACGGGTTCCGTCACTGCAGGAGGCGCGGGTACGCAAGCTCTTCTGCGGGCCGGAGAGTTTCACGCCGGACATGAACTTTCTGCTTGGCGAGGCGCCGGAAGTGCGCAACTTCTACGTTGCCGCAGGCATGAACTCGCTGGGTATCCTGCTGGGCGGAGGAGTGGGACAGGTGCTGGCGGAGTGGATTCAGACGGGCCACCCGCCGGTCGACGTCAGCGAGATCAGCCTTGACCGCATGCTGCGCTTCCAGAACGCGCCGCGCTACCTGCAGCACCGCACGGTGGAGATCCTCGGCCTGATGTACGAGGAGGCCTTTCCCAACACGCAGCGGCGAACAGCTCGGGGAGCGCGGCGGTCGGTTTTGCATGAGCGGCTTGCGCGGGCCGGTGCCTTTTTCGGCGAATCCGCCGGCTGGGAATACCCCGAATGGTTCGCACCCGAGGGCACGAAGTCTGAGATCACAAAGTATTCTTGGGGCCGTCAGAACTGGTTCCCATACCAAGAGGCCGAGCACAAGGCCTGCCGCGAAAACGTGATCTTGATGGATCTCTCGCTCATGTCGAAATTCCTTGTGCAGGGGCGCGACGCCGCCGCCTGCCTGGACCACATTTCCACAAACCACGTGGCCGGAAGCGTTGGACGCATCGTATATACCGAATGGCTGAACGAGCGCGGGACGATTGAGGCCGACCTGACCGTCACCCGACTGGCAGAAGAGAGTTTCATGGTGATCTGTTCAGATCTGGCCCATCGCCATGTGGAGACGTGGCTTCAACGGCACATTCCGTCGCAGTCCCACTGTTGGGTCACGGATGTCACGTCTGCCCATGCGATGATCAATGTGCAGGGGCCCAAGTCTCGTCAGCTACTGATGCGATTGACGGATGCAGACCTGTCCAACGAGTCTTTCCCGTACATGAGCATGCGGGAGATCGACATCGGCTATGCCCGGGTACTGGCATTCCGTGTGACCTACCTGGGCGAACTAGGATATGAGCTCTACATCCCCACCGAGTTCGCCCCAGGGATCTATGACCTGTTGTGGGAGACCGGGCAGGATCTAGGCATCAAGAACGCCGGACTCCAGGCATTGAATTCGCTGCGGATCGAGAAAGCCTATCGCGATTACGGGCACGATATCGATGTTCGGGACACTCCCTTGGAAGCGGGCCTGCGCTTCATTGTGGACTTTGACAAGCCTGGCGGCTTCCTTGGCAAGGAGGCCCTGCAAGAACAGCGGAATGCGGGCCCGCTCACGAAGCGCTTTGTGCAGTTCATGCTCCAGGATCCCGTGCCAATGCTTTACTACGGAGAGCCGATCTACCGCGACGGAGCGTGGGTAGGCTACGTACACTCTGGCGGCTATGGGTTCAC
>DATIPW010000134.1:0-2182 GCA_035471605.1 Anaerolineales bacterium
CGGTCGCTCGTACTGGATGATCTCCTCGAGGTGATTGAGGTAGTCTTGCGCGAAATCCGACTCGCCGATATCGGGGTTTAGGCGATGGAAGGTGGAGCGATAGCGGTAGGGATCCAGGAAGTGCACCACCCCCGGCATCACCGAAGGTTCCCAAGCCACGCGGCGCGGATCGCCCGTTGCCGCCAGAGCGCCGGCGGAGGCCCCATGGTAGGACCGGTACCGCGTCAGCACTTTGTGGCGTCCCGTGGAGCCGCGTGCCAGCTTCATTGCGTTCTCATTGGCGTCTGCGCCGCCCAGGGTAAAAAGCACCTTGCTCAGCTGGCCCCCGGGCGAGATCTGCGATAGAAGTTTGCTGGCAAGGGCACGCACGTGGTTGGTCATGCCCGGTGCGGCATAGACCAGCTCACGGGCCTGCGATGTCATCGCCTCGATCACACGCGCATCACCATGTCCGATGTTCACGCACATCGTCATGGAATTAAAGTCCAAGTAACGCTTGCCGTTGACGTCCCAGAAATAGACGCCCTTGGCCGACTTCACCGGAATTGGATTTACGGAAGCTTGCGCGGACCAGGTCCAGAAAACATGTTGCCTGGAGACCGCCAGGATCTCGTCATCGGGCACATCAAACATAGCCACCTCACCGGGCCCGGAGTTCCCCCGCGATTCCCCTCCGACCAGTCAAATCGTATCATAGTGGATTGCGGCATGGGGGCCGCGCAGGAGGGTCAAGCTCGATTGCGAAACCAGCGGACGATCTGCGACAAGCCCAACGCAACAACCACCGCCATGAACGCGATCCAATCGAAGCCGAATTGGAGCTGCAGCATCATGGACAAGCTGGCAAGCGCAAAACTGAGAATCGCCAACGTCGAGAGGCGCGAGAGGTGCCGTACTTCCACCAGGCGCCGCTCGGCTTCCGAGGCGGCAAAGATCTGGCGATATCGAAAGAATGTGAGATCCCAAGCCAGCAGCCCGAATATGGCACCGGCGAACATCCAGCCTGGCGGGAAATTGAGGAACCAGAGCCCCAGCGCCGCGGCCAAAAAATACACAGCCAAGCCCAGGTTGGCAAACCAGCGCCACCGGCGCCAAACCGCCACAAGCCACAAGAGCCCAAATCCCGCGATCCAACGCGCAATCTCAGCAAGCCCAACGCCTGTATAGCCCCAGGCGAGCGAGCCGGCACCCAGCAAGATGCTGGCGGCGAGAGCAGGCACCGTCACGTTGGGGTCCTCAACTGATGAAGTCGCCTGAAGGCTCGCTGCATGGCCTGATCGAATGGGAAGGAAACATCCCACTCGATCACCTGGACGCCAGCGCGGCGGAGACGGCGAAGCAGAATGCGGCGTTCCAGACGGACTATTCTTGTCGCAAGAGTCACGTCGGATGCCGAGTATTGGGACTTTGCGCGCGGCAGCGCCACAACCTCCAAGGATACGGGGTCAGGGCAGATGATCAGGACCTGATGGCCGCGAGCACGCAGCTGGATGATGGTAGGGAAATCGTCTTCCAAGACAGGACTAACAAGCACGATCTGGGACTCCGGAGGGAAAAGGCGTGCCGGAAGATGCTGGAGGCCTTCGAAGACCTGACTTGGGCCCGGTGCAGCGAGGGCGAGCGCGTGCAGGATGCGTTCACGTTGAATCCTGCCGTAGCCCGGGAAGGTCCAGCGGAGGAACTGGCTGTAGACCAGCAGACCCACCCGATTTCCCTGCTGCAAAAGGGCACTGGCCAGGCTCCCAGCGGCCACCACGGAGTGCTCAAAAAGTGATTGTCCGGGGGCGTGCAGGTCAACGCGCTGACGGCCATCAAGGACGATAGCCACATCGGCTACCCGTTCTTGTTGAAACTCGTTCGAATAGATGGCCTCGGGATGACGCGCCATTGCGCGCCAGTTGATCCGGCGCGCCGCGTCGCCGATTTGGTACGGCCGCACTCCGAAGAATTCCACCCCCGATCCTCCGGCCCGCGCTGGAATAGTTCCTGAGTAGGCCCGTGTCCGCCTCGGCTGGATAGGTACCGACTTGACCCGGGCGATCGTCGGAAGAACCAGCAGGCGGTTCGGTGCTCCAGCCCTGACGCGAGTTGACAGCAGGCCTACCATATCGCGGGCATCGGCGGCAAGAGGGGCAAAAGCATACTCGCCCCGAGGCCCTTGCACCGTGTAGGTGAACTCGAA
>DATIPW010000135.1:0-12187 GCA_035471605.1 Anaerolineales bacterium
CTCCCTGCTCCGGGCCCAGTTGTCAAAGGGACCCGCTGTCGGTATAATACAGGCAATGTTGGGCGGGTAGCTCAGCTGGTTAGAGCACTGCTTTGACATAGCAGAGGTCGCAGGTTCGAGCCCTGTCTCGCCCACAAACCAAAGCCCCCGAAATCGGGGGCTTTGTGATTCCCGCGCCGGTCTGCTTCCGCGCCTCCCATAACGCCTGCCATGCCCTGTCCGGCGGCCCGTGCCTTGTGCGATAGCCTCTCGACCGGTATAATCGGCAAAATCCTGCCCAGACTTTAATGGGAACCTCTGCCACACACGCCGGCCTTCGCATCACGCGAGCGCCGGCATCGAATCTGGCATGCCCGAGGGCACCACGGCGCCGATGGCGCCGATTCGCAGTATTTGATCCAAAGGAGGATCTATATGAAGCAAAGCGCGTGGAAGTTGTTCCTCGGCGTGCTGACGGTCAGCCTGTTGGCGACTGCCTGCGCGCCGGCCGCCGCCCCCGCCGGCGGAACCATCAAGATCGGCGCGGCGCTGTGCCTGACGGGCATCCAGGCCCCGCTGGATGAGCCCGCCTTGAGGGGCGCTCAACTGGCCGTCGAAGAGATCAACAAGAAGGGCGGCGTCCTGGGCAAGCAGCTTGAGCTGATCAACCTGGATGGCAAGAGCGATCCTGTGACCGTGGGCAACGCCGCCGTGCAGCTCATCGAGCAGGGCGCCCAGGCCATCATCACCCCCAGCGACTTCGACTTCGGCGGACCTGCCAGCCGGGCAGCGCAGGAAGCGGGCCTGGTGGGCATCTCCCCCGCGGCTTCGTCCCCGTTCTTTAGCTCCACTGCGCTGGGTGACAAGCAGTTCACAATGTCGATGTGGAACACGACCATGGGCGCGGCCGCCGCGCAGTTCGCCCGGGAGCAGGGCTGGGAGACCGCCTACGTCGTGACGGATGACTTCATCCAGTACACCAAGGACCTCGGGCTGTACTTCGTCGAGCACTTCCAGACGCTGGGGGGCACGGTGGTCTACGAAGAGCCCTACACCCAGGGCGCGGCCGACTTCTCGGCCCAGCTGGCCCGAATGAAGGCGCTGCCTGAGCAGCCCGACTTCTACTACATTTCCTCGTACATGCCGGACCTGGGCCTTATCATCCGCACCATGCGTGAGGCCGGGATCGACGCGCCCATCGTCGGCGGCGACTCGTACGACGACCCGGGCCTGTTCCAGGCCTTGGGCCCGGAGTATGGCAGTGACATTACGTTCGCCACGCACACCTGGGTCTCCCCCGACACCTCTCCGCAGATGGCTGAGTATCTCAATGCCTACGAGGCCAAGTTCGGTGGGCCGCCGGAGGCCATGTGGGTTGTGACCGGATGGGACGTCGTTCACCTGCTGGCGGGCGCGATGGAAAAGGCCGGCAGCACGGACGGGGCAGCCATGGCCAAGGCCATGGAAGACAACGAGTGGGATCTGCTCACCGGTCAGGTAAGCTGGGAGCCGGCCGCCAAGGGCCACGAACCGCACAAGCAAGCCGCAATGGTGAAGCTGGTGGCTGCGGTGCCGGAGTTCATTGGCTGGCTCATGCCTGAAAGCCAGCCCGCTCCGTAGGGCCGTTGCCAGAAATATTTCTGCGAGTCTCAAGAGCAACTGTTTAGCAACAGGGGATTCTGTGGAGGCGTGCCGCCTCCACAGAATCCCCTGACAACCCTGTTCCCTCATGCCCAACAACCCTGCCACCGGCACCGGTGGTGCTCAAGCGCTAGACATTCAAGACCTGTCGAAGTCCTTCTTCGGTCTGCGCGCCCTGGATGGGGTCAGCCTCAGCCTGGCGCGCGGTGAGATCCTGGGTCTCATCGGGCCTAATGGCTCCGGCAAGACTACCCTGATCAATGTCGTCACCGGTCTCCTGCCAGCCACGGGGGGAAGGATCTTTGTGGCCGGGGCCGAAATCACCAACCGCAAACCCCACCAGATCGCCCGCAACGGCCTGGCACGCACCTTCCAGACCATCCGCTTGTTTCGCGACCTGACCGTCACGGAAAACGTTGAAGTCGCCGCGGTCAGCATGGGCCGCTCCCGCGGCCAGGCTCGCGCCCAGGCGGCCGGGCTCTTGGACGAGATGGGCATCTCCCAATGGGCAGACATGCGCGCCGGGGTGCTGCCCTATGGACTCGAGCGCCGCGTCGAAGTGGCGCGCGCCCTGGCCACCCAGCCCGCCTTTCTCTTTCTGGACGAGCCCGCCGCCGGCCTGAACGAAGACGAGAGCGAAGACCTGCTCCAGGTGCTGGCCGACATGCCCTCCCGCAAGAACCTGGGCATGCTGATCGTGGATCACGACATGCGTCTGATCATGCGGCTGTGCCACCGCCTGCACGTCCTCAATTTCGGCAGGACCATCGGGGAGGGCACGCCCGAGGAAGTGCGCAAGATCCCGGCCGTCCTCCAGGCCTACCTGGGCAAGGCCGCCGGCGGAGACTGAGAATGCTGGAGCTGCAAAACGTCCACGTGCGCTATGGGGCCATCACCGCGCTGCGCGGGATCTCGCTTTCCGTCGCGCAAGGAGAGTTGGTCGCGCTGCTGGGGGTCAATGGCGCCGGCAAGTCCACCACCCTGACGTCCATCGCCGGCGGGCTGCGGCCCCAGCAGGGTGATATCCGTCTCGAGGGCAGCTCCATCCTGGGCAAGGCACCCGAGCAGATCGCGCGCCTGGGCATCTCCCTGGTTCCGGAAGGACGCGACATTTTCGCCAGCCTTACGGTTGAAGAAAACCTGCGCCTGGGGGCCTTCACCCGCCGGAAGGAAGACGTCTACCGGCGCAACCTGAGCGAGGTCTTCGACCTCTTCCCCGTGCTCCGGGAGCGCCTGCAGCAGCCCGGCGGAACGCTCTCCGGCGGCGAACAGCAGCAGTTGGCCATCGCCCGCGCCCTCATGTCCAACCCGCGTTTGCTGATGCTGGACGAGCCCTCGCTGGGTCTGGCCCCCGCCCTGGTGGACCAGATCTTCGAGTTGATCGACCGCCTCCACCGGCGCGGCGTCACGATCCTGCTGGTCGAGCAGAACGTCGACCGCACTCTCGAGATCGTCGACCGCGCCTACCTCATGAACACGGGACTCATCGAAAGCCACGGAACGCCCGCCGAACTCCGCACGCACGGTGACATCGAAGGCATTTACATGGGCGTCCGCCGCCAGAAGCCGTCCTAGGAGCGCTGTCTTGATTGATCTGGAATTCACCATCAACACCCTCAGCCTGGGCAGCCTGTACGCCCTGCTGGCCCTCGGTTTGGTCATCGTCTATGGCATCCTGCGCCTGGTCAACTTCGCCTATGGCGAGCTGATCATGGTCGGCGGGTACACCCTGTACCTGCTGGCCGGCTTCACCTCGCTGCCCTGGGTGGCCGTCGCCATCCTGGCAGTCGTGATCGCCATGCTCGCCAGCTTGCTCACCGAGGTTGTGGCCTTCCGGCCCGTCAGGGAAAAATCGCTCACGGCCATGTTGATTACCTCCTTCGCCGTCAGCACCTTGCTCCAGAACGGCGCCCTGCTCACCATTTCGCCGCGCGCCCGCGCCGTCACCCTGCCCCAGCTCTTCCAAAGCAGCATCGTGATCGCGGGCACCAGCGTTCCGTGGCGCCACCTGCTCACGATCCTGACCGCCGTGGTCATGTTGGCGCTGCTCACCCTGCTCCTGCGCCGGACGCTGCTGGGCATCGCCCTCCGGGCCGCCGCCGACAACTTCAGCATGACCCGCATGCTGGGCGTTCCGGCCAACACCGTCATCTCCACCGCCTTTGCCATCAGCGGCTTCATGGCCGGTATTGTGTCGATCTTCTGGATCGGGCGCTCGGCCTCGGTCACCCCCACCATCGGGGGGCCGCCACTGCTCGTGGCCTTCGTCGCCACGGTCATCGGCGGCATGCGCAGCCTGACCGGCGCCGTGGTCGGAGGCTTCGTCTACGCCATCGTCATCAGCCTCCTAGGCATCTGGCTCCCCTCGGATCTGCTCGAGTTTCGGGAAGCGTTCATGTTCGCCATCGTGATCCTTGTCTTGCTCATAAGGCCAGAAGGCCTGATACGCAGCCGGACCTCGGTGGAGCGCGTCGGATGAACCTGGCAGCGCGCTGGAAGATCCTCAACACCCCCTCGACCCTGGTCGCCATCGTCGTGCTCACGGCAGGCGTGACCCAACTGCTGGGCATCTCGCTCCTGACGCGCATTGTGACGGTCATGTTCATCAGCATGATCCTGGTCTTGGGATTGCAGCTGTATATGGGCAATTCCGGAATCCTGACCTTCGCCCACATCGGGTTCATGGGCATTGGCGCCTACACCTCGGTCTTGTTCTCCATGTCCCCCGCCGCCAAGCAGCTCACCAATCCGGATCTGTATCCCTCCCTGGTCCAGCTGCACCTGCCCTTCCTGCCCTCCGTCTTCATCGCCGCCTTGGTGGCCACACTGTTCGCCGCCGTCATCAGCTACCCCCTCATGCGCTTGTCCGACGCGGCCGCGGTCATCACCACCTTCGCCTTGCTCGTCATCCTGCATGTCATCATGCTGCATTGGGATCGCGTCACCAATGGCCCGCGCACCCTCTTTGGCGTGGAGAATTTCACCAACCTTTGGACCAGCGCCGGCTTCTGCGTCATCGCCATGGTCCTGGCGTACCTCTTCAAGGAGTCGCGCGTCGGCCTGCGCCTGCGCGCCTCGCGCGATGATCCGTACGCCGCGGCCTCGATCGGCATCAACATCATCGTCATGCGCTGGCTGGCCTTCACCGCCAGTGCCTTCTTCGCCGGCATCGGTGGCGCGCTGTGGGCGCACTTCATCACCTCCTTCACCCCCTACTCCTTCTACCTGACCGAGACCTTTGTCGTCCTGGCGATGCTGGTCATCGGGGGACCCTACAGCGTTTCCGGCGCGGTGATTGGCACGCTCACCGTGACCGGCGCCCGCGAGATCCTGCGCGCCATCGAGAACCATGTCAATATCCTCGGCATCTTCCCCCAGGGCTTTTTCGGTTTCACCGAAATGGTCCTGGCGATCTTCCTCATCTTCACCCTCGCCTACCGGCCGCAGGGGATCATGGGCGGCCGCGAGCTGAGCTGGCCGCGCTCCCGTCGCACGGCCGCGGCCCCATCCCCCGACCCCCGTTCGTGAGCTGATCCCCATGTGCGACACTCTGGTAGCCCTGCCCGGCGTGACCCGCGATGCCTCGATGATCTTCGCCAAGAGCGCGGACTGCGAGGTGAATGAGGCCAATGCCGTCGTCCGCATTCCTGGGCGCAAGCACCTCAAAGGCGAAGCCCTGCGCATTACGCATCTCGTCATTCCCCAGGCCCCGGAAACCTACGAGGTCATCCTGACCAAGGCCTTTTGGACCTACGGCTGCGAGATCGGCATCAATGAGCACGGCCTGGCCATGGGCGAAGAAGCGGTCTTCACCACCGAAATGGAGGAGCCGCAGACGGGCATTATTGGCCCCGACCTGATGCGGCTGGCCCTGGAACGCAGCCGCGATTGCCGGGAAGCCATCCAGATCATGACCACACTGCTGGAAACCTACGGACAGGGCGGCAGTGCTGAGTTGAAAGGCAATTCCCACTTCGACAGCAGCTTCCTCATGGCCGATACCCGCGAGGCCTACATCCTGGAAACCGCAGGCAGAAAATGGGCGGTCAAGCAGGTGCAGGAGGTTGACTCGATCTCCAACATGCTGGGCATCGGCGCCAACTGGCAGAGCTGCTCGGCCTCCACCGCCGGCTCCAAGAAGCTGGACTGGGCCGGGACCTACGCACTCGCCGAAGTCCCCCCCAATCTCGGCGCGCCCGAGCGCCAGTCCATTACGCGCGGCAGCCTGGAGGCCGCCCGGGGCAGCATCAGCAGTCAAACCGTCTTCAAGATCATGCGGCACCACGGCCAGGGCTATCATCCGGCCAGCGCCGAAGCGCATCGCAACGTTTGCATCCATGCCGGGCCGCAGGAGAATCGCTGGTGGCAGGCCGATGGTGTCATGGTCACGGACGTCGGTGCTCAAGGCACCGTCATCTGGGTGACAGGTACTTCGGGCAACTGCGTCTCCATCTTCAAGCCCGTCTTCCTTGGCCTGGATCTGCCCGATCTCGGCCCCACGCCCACCGAGCACTTCGACCCGCGCTCGCTGTGGTGGAAGCATGAGCTCCTGCACCGCCGCGCCATGGCCGATTTCGACAATCTGGTCCCCGAGATCCGCAGCGACTTTGACGCCCTCGAAGACGACTTCCTGGCCGCCTCGGGCTCGGTCCGCCGCGGCACCGCCGGAGAGAAACGCGACTTCATGCAGTACTGCTTCCGCAAAGCCATGGAGGCCACGGACGCCTGGATCGGCCGCCTGCGGAAGCGCTCTGACCTGCGCTTCGAGGATCCGGCCTACCGGCTCATGTGGCAGAAGCTCAACGCCGAAGCGGGCATGGCCGGCATGCCCGACCAGGCGGTCCAGTGATCCTTACCCGTCGTTGTGGATCGGCCCTTAGGAGGAAAAGATGACCACCGTCACCAATAAGGAGCTCTTCTTCGCTTTTGATCCCGCCCTCAAGCCCGTGGCGCGCATGCGCCAGGGTCAGGCAGGTGTGCTTGAGACGCACGATTGCTTTGAAGGGCAGATCCGCACCAGTTCAGACCTGGTGGACAACCTGGATTGGAACCATGTCAACCCGGCCACCGGCCCGGTGTACATCGAAGGCGCCAAGCCCGGCGATATCCTGCGCGTCGACCTGCTCGAGGTCAAGATCGGCACGCAGGCCAGCATGGTGACCATCCCGGGTGAGGGCGCGCTGGGCGATGTCATCACCCAGATGGAGACTAGCATCCTGAAGCTGGAGAACGGCCAGGTGATCTTCAAGGATCGCATCCGGGTTCCACAACGCCCGATGATCGGTGTGATCGGCGTGGCCCCGGCCTCGGGCTCGGTGCCCAACGGCACGCCTGGGCCGCACGGCGGGAACATGGATTGCACGCTCATCAGCCAGGGCAACAGTGTCTACTTCACAGTGGGCGTCGAAGGGGCGCTCTTCGGGGCCGGGGACTTCCACGCCGCCATGGGCGATGGCGAGATCGTCGTCTGCGGTGCCGAAACCGCCGGCGAACTGCGCTTCACCGCCGAGGTGGTCCCGCTCAAGGGCCTCCCCACACCCTTTGTGGAAACGCCGGAACTGGTTTCAACCATCCACTCCGCCGCCACCACCGACGAGGCCGCCAGCGGCGCCACCCACCGCATGGCGGATTTCCTCACACAGTTCGCCAAGATCCCGCTCAACGACGCGGGCATGCTGATGAGCCTGGTGGGCCAGCTCAAGTTCTGCCAGGTGGTGGACCCGCTCAAGACTGTGCGCTTTGAGTTCCCCAAGTCCGTCCTGGCTGAGTACGGCTTCAAGCTGCGCTAGCCCTTTCTTTCACGGCTGGCTTGATCCAGCGTAGAGCTCAATCTCTCTCAAGACGAACCTCCGAGTTCTTGCAGAACTCGGAGGTTCGTCTTCCCTGGGGAGGTTCTCTCGATGATGAGCTGGCTGTCCTTCCCAGGGGCATGCCAGGTGCAGCAGGGATCAGAACGACGACGCCTGGCGCGATCGATCAGCGCTGCTCCGGATCAGGAAGGCTCCCACTACGATCGTCCAAAGTAGCCACAGCAGGCTTCCGTACAGCCCGGCCCAGTCCAACACCGGAAAATCGGGGATCACCGTCGCCAGCAGCTCGGTCTGTGCCAGCAGGTACACGCCAGAGGCGATCCAGCCCAGCCAGGCCACCCACCTCGCAAACAGCGGCGAACGGGCAAGAATGGCGCTGATCATGCTCATCCACACGATGATGAACAACTGTCCGATGTGTTCGCCCAGCACCACCCCCCCGTACTGGTGGATCGCCAGGAACACCGCTGCCAGTGTTTCCTTGGCCGCGGCAGAGGCAGCCGGATCAGCATGCAGCCGGGCCAGCACCGGCACCACGAACACCCAGCGTAGAAGCCCGATCAGCTGGACCACGAAGCCGATGACCCCGATCGTGGTTGCTGTTTCAAGATAGGGGTGCTGCTCCGCCCCCAGGATGCGCTTGAGCATGATCGCCCCCAAGAGCATCGGCAGGCCCACCCAGGCGAAGGCCAGCCAGGTATACACCAGCCCGCTCCCGCCCGCCTGGAATTGCCCCAGAATCTCGTGCGCCGGGGCGCGCAGGATATCCGGGTAGTCGAAGTTCAGGATCAGGAGCATGTAGGGAATGTTGACCATCACCGCGCCGAGGATGAAAAAAAGACCCGCAAGCTGACGAAAAGACTTGGTGGACATTTGACCTCCTTCAGGCAAGATATGGCTTGAGCACTCTGAGCATCAACTCCACGCCGCGGCCCATCGCCGCCTCATCGACCTGGCGTCCGCTGATCTCCAGAGTGTTGACCCAGAATTCACTGATCAACCACACCACCTCCATGACTTGCTCCACGGCCTGGGGTTCGTCCGGCTCGCGCAGGACGCCCGCAGCCACAAGGTTGCCGAACATGCTGCGGAATCCCGCCAGGCCCCGCTGGCGAACGGCGATGAACTCCTTGTGCAGCGCGGCATCCTGGCGCAGCAGTGCGGTCAATTCGCGGTATGCAAAGCGATACTCCCAGATGATCTGGTAGTTGGCCTCCACCACGGCCCGCACGTCTGCCAGGGTCGGCAGGCGGTCCGCGCTCAGCGTCAGGCGCGTGTCCCACTCGGCATACAAGCGCTGAAAGAGCTCGCGGATGATCTCCTGCTTGTTGCGGAAGTGATAGTAGAGATTACCGGGGCTGATCTGGCAGGCCCGGGCAATGTGATTGGTGCTGATGTCTGAGGTCCCTGTGCTATTGAACAACTGCAGGGCCGTATCCAGGATTCTTGTGCGTGTGTCCATCGTTTCTCCAGTAGAGTAATTACTCTAACAGTATAGAGTCTTTACTCTAATTTGTCAAGGGCCGGCTTCCCCACCGCGCTTGCAGGCGTCTCGCGCTGGGGAACGGGTGCCGGGAGAGCGAACCAGGTCGGCAGCGGCAGGATGCTGGAGCAGGGCGCTTGACACCCGACCAAAGCGGCATATAATCCTGTCAAAATTCAGGAAGACGCTGAGACCGGGACGAGTAGGCGGCCCCGGACCCTGACAGGGAGAAGCGGTCAAGAACTGAGAGCCGCTTCCAGCTCGCTGAAGAGGCCCCGAGCCTGCACGCGAGTCCCGCCACCACGCGGGAGCATCCACCGCCGAAAACCACCCGCGAGCGTGACCCCCAACGCAGGTGTGCCCCTGCCAGTAGGGCAAACGGCCGGTCTCGTTATCGACCCAAGGAGATGTCGCCACCGGCGGCGCACAACATGTTGCGCCCCTGGCGCGACAATTCGGGTGGAACCGCGTGAAGAATACTCTCGCCCCGTCTCAGGGCGAGAATTCGTTTTAACTCAAAGGCCGCAAGAGGCCACGAAGGCCGCTGCAGCGCAGGGAAGGAGCTAGCATGTCACACACATCGCCGGAAAAGTACGAGGGTTCGCAGCTCTACAAGATGCGCCACTCGGCCGCCCACGTCATGGCGCAGGCCGTGCTGGAGATGTTCCCCGAGGCCAAATACACCATCGGTCCGCCCGTGGAGAACGGCTTCTATTACGACTTCGACCTGCCGCGCAACCTGACGCCGGAGGATCTGGAGTTGATCGAGAAGCGCATGCGGCAGATCATCGCCGGCAGGCACGACTTCGTGAAGAAGGTGGTCTCTGCCGAGCAGGCGCGCCAGGTCTTTCACGATCAACCCTACAAGCTGGAGCTCATCGATGGCCTGGAGCAAGGCGGGCTGGATGAGTACGGCAACCCGCTCAACGAGAAGCCCGAGATCTCGATCTACCAGCACGATGTCTTCGTCGACCTGTGCCGCGGGCCGCATGTGTCCAACACCCGGGAGCTCCGGCCGGATGCCCTCAAGCTCATGTCCGTGGCGGGCGCCTACTGGCGCGGCGACGAGAACAACAAGATGCTGCAGCGCGTCTACGGCACCGCCTGGGAGAGCGCCCAGCAGCTCAAGGACTACCTGTGGCAGCTGGAAGAGGCCAAGAAGCGCGATCATCGCAAGTTGGGCAGGGAGCTGGATATCTTCTTCTTTGACGAAGAGATCGGCCCCGGCCTGCCGCTCTTCACGCCGAACGGCGGCGTGATGGTGGAGGAGCTCGAGAAGCTCGCCAAGGAGATGGAAGAGCAGGCCGGCTACCTGCGCGTCCGCACCCCGCATCTCTCCAAGGAGGATCTCTTCATCCACTCGGGGCATCTGCCCTACTACGCCGAGAGCATGTACCCGCCCATGGAGCTGGAGGGCGTCAAGTACTACGTCAAGCCCATGAACTGCCCGATGCACCACAAGATCTTCGGCTCGCGGCCGCGCTCCTACCGCGACCTGCCCATCCGCCTGGCGGAGTACGGCACCGTCTATCGCTACGAGAAATCCGGGGAGCTCTTCGGCTTGATGCGCGTGCGCTCGATGCAGATGAACGATGCGCACATGTACGTCTCGGAGGAGCAGTTCGAAGAGGAGTTCCTGGGCGTCGTCAGCCTGTACCTCAAGTACTTCACACTCTTCGGAATCGAAAAGTACGTGATGCGGCTCAGCCTGCACAGCAAGGAGGGCCTGGGCAAGAAGTACGTGGACAACGAGCGCCTTTGGCTGAAGACCGAAGAGATGGCGCGCCGCGCCATGATCAAGGGCAACATCCCCTTCGTGGAGGCCGAGGACGAGGCTGCCTTCTACGGCCCCAAGGTGGACGTGCAGGTGTGGAGCGTCATCGGCAAGGAGTTCTCGCTGGCCACCAACCAGGTGGATTTTGCCCAGCCTGAGCGCTTCGATCTAAAGTTCATCAACAACCAGGGCGTGGAGGAGGTCCCGCTGTGCATCCACCGCGCCCCGCTCAGCACGCACGAGCGGCTGATCGGTTTCCTGATCGAGCACTATGCCGGCAACTTCCCCGTCTGGCTCTCGCCCGAACAGGCGCGCCTCATCCCCATCACCGACTCGCAGAATGAGTACGCCCAGGGCATCGTCCGGCAGCTGCGGGATCACGGCATTCGCGCCAGCGCCGATATCAGCGCCCAGCGCATGAACGCCAAGATCCGCGCCGCCCAGCTCATGAAGGTGCCCTACATGCTGGTGGTCGGCGAGGACGAGATGCGGGCCGGCAAGGTGGCCTTGCGCGTGCGCGACGGCTCGCAGCACAAAGATCTGGACCTGGACGAGTTTGTCGTGCGGGCGCAGGACAGGATTCGCCGCCGCGCGCCGGAACTCTAGACAAGACGATCAGGCGCCAACTCAACCCGGTGACAGGCTGAAAGCAGGGCCCGCCGGTCAGGGCTCTGCCCTTCCTGCCTGGGACTTCGCCTGCCGCTCGTGTTCCAGCTCGCGGGCACGCGTGTACAGCGCATCGCATTCCTCCGGCAGGGCCGGGCCCATCCATTCCATACGCTCCATTTGCTCGCGGAAGAAGCCGGGCAGGCTGTGGGCGGCTTCGTGAACGCCACCATAGGGATCTGAGGCGCCGAACACCAGCCGCCGGATCTGGTGCAGGAGGATCGCGCCGGCGCACATCAGGCACGGCTCCAGCGTTGTATACAGCGTCATCGCCCGCGCCCGCGCCCAAAGGTTGGAGGGCGTCGCGCGCAGCGCCTCCATCTCGGCATGTCGCGTCAGGGCGGCAGCCGGACGCCAAATGGCGTTCATCCCCTCGGCCACAATTTCCCCATCCAAACACAGCACGGCGCCGATCGGCAGGTTGCCTTGTGCGCCGGCCTTCAGGGCCAACTGTCCAGCACGGCCCAGGTATTGGCGATCCAATTCTGACGTGCGCATACCCCGCCTCCTTGGCCGCGTTCGAGCTTGCGCCCCTTGCCCTTGGGCAATCCAGTTCCCTTCAAGGGACTTGGCAGCAGTTACAGTTAACTATACTCTTCAGGAGTGTCGTGGAAAGAGGCATCTTCCCGCCGCAGTACAATCAGCATCATGTCTCACCCGAAAGCCGTGGCACGTGGCTTGCTGTTCGCCGGCCTGCTGGCGGCCATGCTGGCGGTGCCGGCCGTGTTTGGACCCGGGAACGCCGGGGCCGCAGGGATTGCCAGACCTTTGCCCGCGCTGCAACGGCAGGCCGCAGATCACATCGTGATCAGCGAATTCCGATGGAGCGGCCCA
>DATIPW010000136.1:0-2891 GCA_035471605.1 Anaerolineales bacterium
ATTGCCCTGGATGCAGGTCCAGGCACAGAAGACGATCTCCGTGACGGGTGAGCAGGAGGGGGAAGCCGGCGGGCCGCTGAGGCTGGGCTGGGGATGGGAGGATGCCCTTTCCAGCTCGCGCTGGTACCTGGCATTTTGCTCCGCCTCAACAGCCGACGAACTGGTCGCAAATGATGGCGACAGGCGCATCGACGAAGGCGAATGGATCCTCGGCTTCGATATCGTAGATCGCAAACAGACGTTTGATGCGTTTGTCTAGGCCTGGCTGCCCACGGACCGCCAGTCGCGGGCAGACCACCTCGCCGCCCAGGCGGCCAGCATTTTGAAATGGCGCAACTCGGTTTTAGCGCGGAGTTGACTCCGCCGGCCCTTGCAGGCCGGCGGAGTGTTTCTTATCCAGAGGAGGGTCACTCATCCATCGAAACAAGCCAGGGCGCAGGCCACGTTTCTGGGGCCAGTTGGTAGAATCTGCATCCATGAGAACCGGAGTTCTTCGCTCGGGCCTAGGCGTCGGCTTGGCGCTGCTGCTTTTCTGGATTCTGCTTGGAATGCGAATCCCCTACTCGATCAGCGGCCCCCTTTCAAGCTACTCAACGCTCCTGTTCCTTGCGGTCTTCGCCTGTTATGCCGCGATTTTCGGACGCAAGGGGCCCTGGGCGACCATGGCTGGCCTCGGGCTGACCATGCTGCTGTTCGCGTTCACGATCTCCTTCCAGTCGACCTCCGGCTACACGGACACGGGCATGATCGGCGGCCTGGTGCCGTACAAGGACGCCAAGAACTACTACCATGGTGCGCTCCAAATCCTGAATGGCCTGCCACTGCGCTTTGGTATTCAGGCCGTGCGCCGTCCCCTCTTTCCGGGACTGCTGGCCGCGCTGCTGTCTCTCAGCGACGGGAATCTGAGACTGGCGCTTGCCCTCTTGGCCCAGGTCGGTGGCGTCAGCCTGTACGTGGCGGCGCGCGCGTTCGGGAAATCATTCGGCCCCCTCCCCGCCGGCCTATTCACGGCTCTGCTCTATTTCTACATTCAGCCAAAGATCGGGTACAGCGTCAGCGAGCTGCCGGGCTTCATGCTGGGGTGCTGGGCTTTCTGCATCCTCTGGGCAGCAGCCGTCCGCAGGACCTGGCTGGGTTTGATGCTTGGGCTGGCGACACTGATGGTTGCCGTCAGCATACGAGCTGGGGCCTTCCTGATCTTTCCCGCTCTGGCGGTTTGGATGGGATGGATCTTGCGCCGGGGGCGCGGCTTCTCGGTCCGAACTGCAGTGGCGGCCTCCGGCCTGACAGCTCTGCTTTACCTGCTCGTAAACCAGGGTTTCTCGAGGCTGCTTGACATCGATCTCACCAATCAGTGGGGAAGCTTCGCCTACGCAGTCTATGGGCAGGTCCAGGGAGGCACCGGGTGGCACAGCGCCATCGATGACCTGCAAACCACGGAGGGCTCTGTGGTTCTGGCTGCGGCCCTCCAAGACTTTCTGGCAAACCCTCTGCTGCTTGCAGTTGCGACAGTCAAGTCCTACGGGGATTTCTTCCTACCGGGCAATTTCATGATCTTCCCGTTCGGATCGGTGCACGAGCCAGGCTGGCTGCTGTGGCCGCTTTGGGCGGCAACTGTCACCCTGCTGGTGCTGGGACTGGTCGGCTTGTGGCGAAATCGTCAGCTTGCGCATGCTTCCATGATTGGGGCTTGCTTCGTCGGCACCCTTCTATCGATTCCTCTGCTCCCGCCCGTCGACTCAGGCGCGCGCTTCCATGCCAGCACAATTCCCTTCCTGTTCGCCATCCCGGCCGCGGCCTTGGCTGGATCGAAAGCCTGGGAGCGGAGCAACCCGAATCAAAGCCCATCAGCGCCGGACGATGGAAGTCTGGCGATGGCCAGCGCCACGATGGTGCTGATCTTCACGCTCATCGTTCCAATTATTGTCTACAAGTCCGGCGCAGTTCAGAAGCCGGAAAGGCCGGTGTGTGCTGCAGAGTTGCGGCCTTTTGGAATCCAGACCTCGCCTGGATCCTACGTGGATCTTGTTCCGACGCCAAGAGCAGATTGCGGAAGGCCGCCCCACATCTGTCTGGCAGATTTCGAACAACATGCCACGGACAAGAGGACCGATGACCTGGTGCAGGCGCTCATCGCTGAAGTCTCTGCCTCTGCCGAGGGAGTCCGCATTACGCCGGCCATGGACTTGCTGAGCGGGCAGTTTGCCTACTACCTGACCCCGCTGGCAAGCAAGCCAGGCCTGCCTCGCGGCCAGCTTGCCCTAGGCTGCGCCTCCTTGATCCCAACGCGGAACTCCCGGTTGCTACGCGTGGAAAGCCTGGGCCCGGAATAGCGCGGCAGCAAATCGAGCAGCACCGCGTGTTCACGCCAGCGACTGGGCCTCCCCCAGTCAGTTGACAGCCGCCTTCAGCAAGACGGCCCCAAATCGCGAGTCGTCCGTCTGCCAACCCATCCCTTGTGGTGGCATCCCTGGCTTCCAGGAATCACCAGGCGCCTGGCATGGCCGCGGTGGCGCCGAACGCGTGCGTTCGCCGGCGAGCAAAACTGAACTATCGCGCTTCAGCCTACGGCAGAGGTTGCGTCATTCTGGCTGGCGCCCTTGGTGTTCGCAGTTCCCAGGCCTGCAGGGACAGGGTCCTTCGCGCCTTCATTTCCCGCGGGAGGCTGCCCCAACGGCTTGCGCCGCAGCAACCGCCGCCGCGCCTCCGAAAGCCCGCTTTCGAACTGAAAGCGCCAAGCCTACCAAGCCCACCATGACAGGCACTTCGATCAGGGGGCCGATGACTGTCGCAAATGCCTGCCCGGATGTAATGCCGAACATGGCAACGGCCACCGCAATTGCCAATTCGAAATCGTTGCTGGAGGCAGTGAAGGCAACCGCGACGGTCGG
>DATIPW010000137.1:0-1562 GCA_035471605.1 Anaerolineales bacterium
CGTCGCAACGATATCCTCGACGGGAATCAGACCCTCGAGGGCGCGGGCGGTGTGGATTGGGGCTCCCGGCAGGATGCAGCGCCGCGTGATGCCGTTGGAGCCATCGGCGCCGACGACGACCGCGGCTTCGAAGATCCCGGCCGTGGTCTGCACGCGCACTGAGTCTGGACCTGGCTGGACGCGACGGGCGGTGACGCCCTCACGAATGTGGATGCCCGCGGCGCGCGCCTTGCCTGCCAGCCAGGCATCAAACTGCTCACGGCGGATGATGCGCAGGACGTGCGTCTTGCGGGGCGCAATGACAAGGCCCCTCCCGCCAAAATCGAGATGGACCTCGGAGGCATCGACATGCGGGACCTGGGTCACGTCCAAGCCCAGACCCTGGAGGATGACCTCCGCATCCGCTGTCAGGGCGCCAGCGCACAGCTTGTGCCGCGGGTAGCGGGCCTGCTCGAGGAGCAGGATGCGCGGAATCAGCTCTGGGGCGTGCCTGGCCAGGTGCAGCGCGGTAGAGAGACCGGCGGGTCCGCCGCCAAGGATGAGGATATCCCGATTCACGGGGCCATTTAACCATAGGCACGTGCGCTCCGGACGAGGCAAGAGAAGTTGCCTACGGTATAATCTCTGCGCCATCCCCGAAGAGCAAGCAAATCCCAGACGAAGAAGCCTCCATGACGAAGTCCACGTTTCAGCAGATCGTTCTGACGCTGCAGCAATACTGGGCGGACCAGGGTTGCCTGATCGCGCAACCTTACTACACGCAGGTGGGCGCGGGGACAATGAACCCGGCGACCTTCCTGCGCGTGCTTGGGCCGGAGCCCTGGAATGTGGCGTACGTGGAGCCATCAGTGCGCCCGGATGACGGCCGCTACGGCGAAAATCCGAACCGGTTTCAGCTGCACACGCAGTACCAGGTGATCTTGAAGCCCGATCCCGGCAACCCGCAGGAGCTGTACCTGGATTCACTCAAGGCGCTGGGCATCGATCCACGCAGGCACGACATCCGGTTCGTGGAGGACAACTGGGAGCAGCCGGCGATCTCGGCATGGGGCCTGGGCTGGGAGGTGTGGCTCGACGGGCAGGAGATCACGCAGTTCACCTACTTTCAGCAGATGGGAGGGGTGGCGCTGGACCCGGTATCGGTGGAGCTGACCTACGGGCTGGAGCGCATCCTGATCGCACTCAACAACGCGGATGCGATCTGGGACGAGGCGTGGGGGGCCGGCGTCCGCTACGGCGATATCCGCCAGCGCGAGGAGTATGAGCACTCCAAGTACTACTTCGAGACGGCTGACATCGCCCACGTGCGCAAGACGTACGACCTGTATTCGGCGGAGGCCGATGCGTGCCTGGCGGCGGGCCTGGTGCTGCCGGCCCACGACCATGTGCTGAAGTGCTCGCACGCCTTCAATATCCTCGACACACGCGGGGCGATCAGCGCCGCGGAACGGCAGGCCTTCTTCAAGCGCATGCGCGGGCTGGCGCGCGGCGTGGCGGAGGCATACCTGGAGCAGAGGCGGCAGCTGGAGTATCCACTCCTGCGCGAGCGGGCCGCGAAAGAG
>DATIPW010000138.1:0-1787 GCA_035471605.1 Anaerolineales bacterium
GAGGCGCATCGCCTCACGCCTCCTGGACGGGCGCAACCGTGTGGTGCACAACGGGGACAATGATATTCGATCCGCGCTGAGAGCCTGAGATGGGCAGCGCGTCCCGCCCGCGCAGACTGCCCGCCGCTCACACCGCTTGACCCGAGCCAAACCTGACCTTAGAATCCTGCTAATTGTGAAATCCAGAGCAATAGTCTATCCACGCCGCAAGTGGTGCCGTGCTGTCGCCGTGCGAGTGCTCTGGTCAGGAGGGTTCGCTGGCTAGTCACCCGAACGTCGACGCACGCGAAACCGACAGATTCAGCGCCCTGGCGGAGGCCTGGTGGGATCCGCAGGGGCCCATGCGCACGCTGCATGCCGTCAACCCGCTGCGCACCGGCTACATCGCAGAGCAGTGCGAAGTGCGCGGGCGCAGCGTGATCGACATCGGCTGCGGCGGAGGCGTGCTGGCCGAATCTCTGACACGGCTGGGGGCACGCGTCACGGGCCTCGATCTTTCCGAGCAACTGCTGGGGATGGCGCGGGCGCACGCCGAGGCACAGGGATTGACCATTAGCTATGGACACGTCAGTGCAGAGGACCTGGCTCGAGAACAGCCTGGTTCGTTTGACCTCGTGACCTGCCTGGAGGTGCTGGAACACGTACCGCGGCCCGAGGACCTGGTGATGACCTCAGCCCGGCTGCTCAAGCCCGGCGGCCATGCCTTCTTTGCCACCATCGATCGCAGCCTGATGGCGCTGCTGTTCGTGATCTTCGGCGCGGAGTACATTCTGCGCATCCTGCCGGTCGGAACCCACCATTACCGCGGCCTGATCCGTCCTGCAGAGCTGCGCGGCTGGGGAGCCAAGCACGGGCTGCAGTTCGTGCACTCTGTGAGCGTGACCTACAACCTGATCACGCGCAGGTTCAGCCTAGGCCCGCATCGCGACCCGACCTACCTGGCGCACTTCATCAAAACCGAGCAACCTCTCAGGTCTGCAGGATGAGCCGCTACTTCGCACTCTCACGCACCGTGCACGTCCTGCTGGACATCGCCGCACCGGCGTTCTGTGCACTCCTGTGGCTGGGCAGCTTCCCCCCATGGCATATCACGGTGCTCGCCTTGGCGACGGCCTTTGCGGCCTACACTTCGGTCTATGCGCTCAACGATATCGTCGGATTGAAATACGACCGTCAGAAGTTTTCCGGCGCGGAAGTCAATCAAGGGTACGCCGTGGATGGATCGGCTCGCCGCCATCCGCTGGCCCAAGACGTGCTTTCCCTCCGCGGCGCGTTGATCTGGACCAGCTTGTGGTTTGGACTGGCGCTGGCCGGGTCTTATTGGCTCAATCCCTGGATCGTGGTTGTACTCCTGGGCGGTGTGCTGCTGGAAGTCTTCTACTGCCGGCTGCTCAAGGTCACCCACCTGCGGGCGCTGCTAAGCGGATTGGTCAAGACCAGCGGGCCGATCGCCGCCGTGCTGGTGGTGGACGCCAATCCTGCGCCGTTCCGGCTGCTGCTGATGATCCTGTGGCTGTTCCTCTGGGAGCTCGGGGGGCAAAACATCCCCTCCGATTGGAACGACACCGTCGAGGACCGGAGGGTCGACGCCCAAACGATTCCCATACGCTTTGGGCTCAAAAGCTCCGGCCGTATCATCCTGGCTGCCCTGGCCGTGTGCGTCTTCGTCAGCGCGCTGCTGCCGTGGATCTCCCCCGCCCCCCTGGGAGCGCTGTATGTCTTGGGAACCGTTCTGCTGGGAGGGCTGCTGCTCCTGCGCCCAGCCCTCCAGCTCCAGCGGATACAGC
>DATIPW010000139.1:0-13026 GCA_035471605.1 Anaerolineales bacterium
CGGCCGGGGCTGGCAGGTCAGCGCTCCCGCTTTCTGGCGGCACCCATGCTGGCAAGCCTGGCCTGGGATCACTACGAACAGTCTGAGGATGAAGATTTCCTCATTGATGTGTTTCCCAAGCTCATGGCTTTCTTCGACTGCTGGTTTTCCCCTGCCGGTGACCGCGATGCTGATGGGATTCCCGAGTGGGACCATGTGCTGCAGACCGGCTTCGAAGAGAATCCCCTGTTTGATGTCTGGTATCCGTGGTCACGGGCGCAGAACACCCAACTCCTGTCCAATCCCGAGCTGGAGTCGCTCCTGTTCCGCGAGGCCTCCACGCTGATGGCCATGGCCGAGAAACTGGGGCACGCGGGGAAGCTCGCTGATCTGCTCCAACGCCAAGGGCGTCTTGGGGCGGCCATTGCGGCCTCCTGGAATCAGGGCCTGGCTCGCTACTCCTACCGGGATCGGGCTACCGGCGCCTCCTGGACGGACAAGCTGATTGGAAGCTGCACCGGCTGCGGTGAGATCCGGCCGCGACGCCCCCAATGCGAACAGCCCGTGCGCCTGCTGATCCAGGTGCATACCAAGTCCGCGGCAGCCGTGCGGCCCATGGTAGCGATCATCGGCAGCGGAGCCGCGTCTGAGGCGGCCACCGGCCGCAGCAAGTCGGCCAGGGCTGAACAGAACCCCATCCATGACCCGTCACAACAGGAACGCATTGCGCCTGGCGAGTTCCAGTGGCGCTCGGGCGGCCTGGTGGCGGTGAGCACATTGGTCTACGGAAGGGTCGACCGCGTCGTCGTGGAGGGTCTCGGCGATAAGGACCGCGTGGTCGTGCGAACCGTCGACACGGCGAGTGAGGATATTACTCTGTTCATGCCGCTGTGGGCGCGGGCGGCGGATCCCGACCGGGCGCGATCCATGGTCACCCGGCGGCTGCAAGATCCGGAAGGTTTTGACCGCCCCTTTGGCATTCCGGCCCTGCCCGCCTCTCCCTCCTCGGCGCGCCGCGGGACGCGCGAGCAGACGGAAGCGGAGGCGATGGCCATGAGCGTCCACCTGCCCTGGAACAGCCTGATCGGTGAGGGTCTGCTGGCCTACGGATATCGCAGCGAGGCGGCGCGTTTGACAACCCGGCTGATGAGCGCGGTCGTGGGCTGCCTGAAGGAGACCGGCGGGTTCTATGAACGCTATCATGCCGTGACCGGCGCCGGCCTGGGGGAGCGCGGGTCGCTGGCCGGCTTCGCGCCTGTCGGGCTGTTTCTTAAGACGCTGGGGGTGCAGATCCTGTCCCGCAACAGTGTGCGCCTGGAAGGCAACAATCCATTTCCCTGGCCGGTCACGCTCGTCCACCGAGGACTGCGGGTGGTGCGGGGATTGGAAGCGACGGAGATCACCTTCCCCAACGCCGCCAGGGCCATCGTGAGCGATCCTGCGGCGTGCGTTGTGAGGGCCTAGCCGATGCTGGGGCGCAACGTGGCCGCCGGCGCGCGCGACCCCATTCGGTCTGCCGCAACTATGGTATACAGATTGTACAGGACGCGCTCCCATCGTCCGCAAGGGCAGTGGCGGCAGCGCTGGAGCAGGGCAGAACCATGAGTCATGCGACGCAGATCTTCCTCGGCATTTTTATCGTGTTCTTTTCCGCTCAGGTGGGGGCGGAGATCGCCCAACGGCTCAAGTTGCCCGCGGTTGTGGGTGAGATTGCGGCAGGCATCGTGGTGGGCGGGTCCGTGCTGGGCTGGATCGAAGTGGACGAGCCCCTGGAAGTTCTGGCCGAGATCGGCGCCATCCTGCTGCTGTTTTCGGTGGGACTGGAGACGCGCGTGGCAGACTTGCGCAAGGTTGGCCGTGCGGCCAGCCTGGCCGGGCTGGGGGGAGTCATTCTGCCGTTCATCATGGGCGCGGCTTGGGCCAAGTTCAGCGGAATGGAGACGCCCAAGGCACTCTTCATCGCTGCGGCGTTCGTCGCCACCTCCGCCGGCATCACGGCGCGTGTGCTGAAGGACATGGGTGTGCTGAACCATACGACCAGTCGTGTGATCCTGGGCGCGGCTGTGATCGACGATATCCTGGCCATGTTGCTGCTGGCTGTGGTCACCTCGCTGCAGGGCGAGACCCAACTGCAATTTGCAGGGTTGGCCCTGGTGTTTGTGCAGGCCGTTGGCTTTGTAGTTCTGATTGCACTGGTCGGGACGCGCGTCATGCGCCGATCTTCGCTCTGGCTGGAAGTTCCCATCAATCCGCTATCACCCCTGACCCTCTCCCTGGCGCTGTGCCTGGGTCTGGCGCTGGCTGCCACGTTCCTGGGGCTGGCTGCCATCATTGGGGCGTTCCTGGCCGGCATGGCTGCTGCTGAAACCACACAGCGGGAGTCGCTCGAAAAGCAGATCCGCCCGATCCTGGCCTTGCTCGTCCCGTTCTTTTTTGTCATCACAGGCGCCAAGGTCGTGCTGGCTGACCTGGGTTCGCTTTCCGCCTTGGGGGCCCTGGCCGTGGTCACGATCCTGGCAGTGATCGGCAAGCTCGTGGGCAGCGGCCTGGGGGCTCTGCCGCTGGGCCGGAAAGCTGCCTTGATCGTGGGGACGGGAATGGTGCCTCGGGGCGAGGTCGGCATCATCATTGCCAGCCTTGGCCAGCAGGCCGGCATCTTCAGTGGCCAGATGTATGCGATCATTATTGCCATGTCGCTGCTGACCGCCGTCATGGCGCCGCCAGTTCTGGAAGTGCTGCTGCGCGAAAGGCGCGCGCCGGCCGCTCCCCCCAAAGAGGCGGAGGGCGAAGCGGCAGCCGGAGACGTGGAGCGCATCGAACTGCTGGACTAAGCCCCGCGGCCGCCTAGGCCGGATCAGCCCCCAAGGAGAGGTCATGCAGATCTCGAAGCACATGAAGAAGAGCGTTGTCTCGATTCATGCGGATGCCACGATCCGAGACGCGGCGCAGGTGTTCGTCAAGAAGCACGTCGGCATGCTGCCGGTGATCGACGAGGAGGGCAGACCGATCGGCGTGGTTGGCCTGGCCGACATGTTGACGCTTGAGCTGCCTGATTTTGTCAGTTTCGTGGCAGATGTTGACTTTGTCCACGATTTCGGCGCCGTGGAACGCACGCGGCCCGCGGCCGCGGCCCTGGCTCAATCGATCCGCAAGCTGATGAAGCCTCCGATCACTGTACTGGAGGACTGCGGCCTGCTGCGCGCCTACGCGTTGATGATCCAGCACAAGTTGCATGACATTGTCGTGGTATCTCCCCAGGGACAACTGGTCGGCATTGCCTCGCGCGTCGACATCGGCCGGGCCATTCTTAAGTCCTGGTCAGGCGTGGAGAAGAAATGACAGCTGCGGCTGTCCTCTCCAGCTTGCTGTTCCTGGCCGCGCTGGCCATCATCTTCACCGAGAAGATGCATCGTTCCATCACCGCCATCGCTGGCGCGGCCCTGATGGTGGCGATGGGCCGCTTGTTCGGCTTCTACTCGGAAGAGGCTGCCCTGCAAGCCATCGATCTGCGCACGCTGGGCTTGCTGCTGGGCATGATGATTCTGGTATCCATGCTTGAGCCGACCGGTTTCTTTCAGTATCTGGCAGTGTCTGCGGCTCAACGCTCGCGCGGCCGGCCGGTTCGCCTCTTCATCCTGCTCGGAGGCATCACCTCGGTCGTGTCAATGTTCATGGACAACGTGACCACCGTGGTCTTGATCGCGCCCGTCACGATCCTGATCTGCGAGATTCTGGGCATCGGCGCACTGCCCTATCTGCTGGCCGAGGCACTGCTCTCGAATACCGGCGGCGTGGCGACCCTGGTGGGTGATCCGCCGAATGTGCTGATCGGTTCCGCGGCCAACCTGTCTTTTGGTGATTTCCTGACCCACTCGCTGCCGATTGTGGTGGTGGCCTGGGCGGGTGCCCTCGGGCTTCTCTTGTATCTCTTCCGCCGGGAGCTTTGGCGCCGTCCGCGCAACGTCAGGGCCTTGATGCGCATGACGCCAGGGGATGCGCTGAACGAGCCGGCCATCGCCCGGCGCCTGCTGGTGGTCCTCGGATTCGCCATCCTCTTCTTCCTGTTCGACCCGCTGCTGCACCTGAGTCCCGCGTTCATCGCCATGGGTGCGGCGGGCGCGGCCCTGGTCTGGATCCGTCCGAACATTGAAGCCACGCTCAAGCGGATTGAGTGGAGCGTGCTGATCTTCTTTGCTGCCTTGTTCGTCATGGTGGGAGGACTGGAGGCCGCGGGAGTTTGGGAGGCTGTCGTCAGCGCCGTGCAGATGGCCTCGAACGTGCCGCCGGTCTACTTTGGCATTGGCCTGCTGTGGGCCACTGCCATATTCTCGGCGGTCGTCGACAACGTGCCGGTTACGATTGCCCTGATACCCATCATCCAGGGCCTGGGCAAGACAGGCATGGACATCGGACCGCTGTGGTGGGCGGTAGCCTTCGGGGCGGGCTTCGGCGGCAATGGGACCATCATCGGGTCCACCGCCAACATCATCGTCACGTCGCTTTCCGAGCGGACGCGCCAGCCCATCACGGCCCAGCTGTGGCTGCGCCGGGGCCTGCCCATCATGCTAGTCACCTGTCTCATCGCCAGCGTCCTGTATTACCTCTTGTACCGTTGGTTCTGAGGGGGCGCGCCGGCTGCGCGCCGACGGCGAGGTGCCCGTACAGGATTCTTTGGTATGATAAATCCCGGCGACGGAATCGCTCCTGGCGGCCTCCTGCCGGGATGCCGGCCGGCGCCTGGGAGAGCCACATGGCAACAACCCCTGTGCACCTCATGATCCTGGCAGTCGTGCAGGATCAGGATCTAGACACCGCCAGACGAGCACTGGAAGAATTGGGCGCGCCGGTCGTGTACATGGCTAGCAGCGGCGGATTCCTGGGTCGACGCAACGCGACGCTGCTGATCGGGCTGCCCGTGGGCAGCGAAGGCAAGGTGCTTGAGTCCCTGCGCACCACCTGCAGGCAGCGCGTCGAGTACATGACCATGCCGGTCGAAGGCGCGCCCATGCCCATGCCCGCCCCCATCCAGGTCACCGTTGGCGGGGCCACGGTATTCGCCCTACCCGTCGAGCGCTATGAACACTTCTAGTGCGCTTGACCTCAGCCGGCGGTTGCCCACGCGGAGCGCCCGCAAGGAGATGATCGCATGAAGCTGATCATCCTGATGCTCAAAGACCCGCTGACAGAAGCGCTCACCACGGCGCTCACCGCAGCCCAGTATCGGGTCACGCGCATTGCCTCCACAGGCGGATTCCTGCGCAGCGGAACCACCACCATGCTCATCGGCCTTGAGGACGCACAGGTGGAAGCCGCCATCGCGCTAATTCGTTCAACGGCGGCGGGCCATCCCTCTGAAGATCCGCAGGTCACTCTTTTCGTAGTCCCGGTCTCGCGCTTCGAGCAGGTCTAGATTCGCCCCGTTGCGGCTTTGCCGCGGCCAATCCAGGCACGGCTCTGGCCGCGCCCAGGGTCATCCATGGCCTGGCGGTGAGGACACACGGCAGCCCGCAGTGCCAGGCCCTCTCAGTGCGTGGGCGGGACTCCTTCCGGCGCAGTGTCTGAACTGCGACCCGTTGCCGGCCCGGATTTTGCTGCCGTGGCGTTCTCCGTTGCTTTTCCCCAACAACCCTAGTTCCCCGCGGTCGATGGCGCCGATCACCACCACGGTTGCCGCGAGCCGCGGGTAGGTGGTCTACCCCTTGATAACTCCGGGCGTGATCGACCGTTCCGACATGCCCCGCATGCCGGCTGACGGAGTGAGCGACATGACGAAGCAAGTAGTGAACCCCCGGCGGCGCGGCGGGGTATCAGGCCTGTGGCCCGCCTGGGCCTGCTCTCGGCTCAACCCAAAACCAGGTTATCGATCAGCCGCGTCTTGCCGAAGAACACGGCCAGGGAAAGCAGTGCCCTGCCGCCAAGTTGCTCGAGTTCCTGGAGTGTCTCGGGGTCGGCGCACGACACATATTGGACCTGCGCCAGTGGCTCGGAACTCAAGACCTCCGTGGCGGCCCGCCGCAGGGCCTGCGCTTGGCGCTCGCCCTCTTCGTAGGCTGCCCGGGCGGCCAGAAGTGCACGGTACAGGACCGGAGCCGCTCTTCGCTGCTCGGGGGTGAGGTAGGTGTTCCGACTGGACAGGGCGAGGCCGTCAGGCTCCCGTACGGTGGGGCAGACAACTATCTCGACCGGGAAGTTCAGGTCGCGGGTCATTTGCCGGATGACGGCCGCCTGCTGGGCATCCTTCTGCCCGAAGTAGGCCCGGGCGGGTTGCACCGCATGGAACAGCTTGCTCACGACCGTGGCCACGCCCCGGAAGTGGCCCGGACGCTGGGCTCCCTCCAGCGGCCGGCTTGTCTCGCTCACCTCCACCCACGTCTGAAAGCCCCTGGGATACATGATCTCAGGGGTAGGCGTCCAGACCAGATCCACTTGGGCAGCTTCGAGAAGATGAAGATCGCGCTCCAAGTCTCTGGGATACGAGGAAAGATCCTCCCCTGGGCCAAACTGCGTCGGGTTGACGAAAATGCTGACGGCTACGCTGCGGCATTCTTCCCGGGCACGGCGGGCCAGGGATAGGTGCCCCTCGTGCAAGTAGCCCATGGTAGGAACGAGACCCAGCGGGTGGTCGAGCAGGGAGCGCGCCGTTGCAAGCTCATCAAGGGTGGAAGCCACTACCATTTGTCTAGACATTATCCCAAAGTCCTTGTTGACAGCCGTAGAAAATCCGTGCTAAACTAGGAATGCCCCCATACTCAAAAGGAGAGAAAATGGCCTACGCATTCACGAATTCCAAGGGTGTTACCTACTACCTGCATACTCGGCGCTCGATGGCGGCCAGCGGCAAGGAGCGAGTGCTCTTCTTCTTCGCCAAGGAAATCAAGGAAGGCGTCATGGAAGCCGTGCCGGCCGGGTACACCGTCATCGAGATGAAGACCGGGCTGCCCGTCCTGAAGAAAGTATAATCCTACCGTAGGCAACCAAGTGGAAGAGGAATCAGATCCAGCGGGCGACCGCTGGATATTTTTTTGCCAGGGGCGGGCTCACCAACCGTACCTGCGGCGTCAGCTGCGTGGGAAGCCCCAGATATGGCACTAGTGCCCGCCCACGGTACTCGATCCGTGCTTGCCCCGGCATGGACGAGGCTGTGCCCGGCGACCCGGCGTACCAGGCAGGTGCAGAACAACCCCCCGACGCAAGCCGTTCCCGGGGCTCGCCAGCCTTTGAGTGCTGCCGTCGACGCCTGAAATCTGCAGCAAGCCCCCTCTGGCAGGTCCATTTCTCATGGGTCGCCCGCCGCAAGGTCGTCCAGCCGGGAGCGTCGGTTCCCCTCAGCTTGTCCTTTTGCCCGGTACCCCATACAATGGACTCCTCCCCAGGAGGTACGTATGAAACAGGATCGATTCCTGGCAGGAATACTCGTGGGCATTGCCGTGCTGATCGTCGCCGCGCTCGCCGTATTCTTTGCGCGGCCTCAGCAGGTCGGCTATCGTGACGGGCAGGCACCCGAGGACGTGGTTCACAACTACGTGCTCGCCGTGATGAACAGGGATTTCGACAAGGCCTATGGATACCTGGCGGACCTGAAGGACAAACCGAGCTATGAGGACTTCCGCCAGGCATTTGCAGTCGGGCGGCTGACGCCGGGGCAGGGCGGCATCAAGATCGGCGGGGCAGATATCCGCGGGGACAGTGCCTCGGTGGAGGTGGTCATGGTTTACACGCCGGGTGACCCGTTCTCTTCGGGCTCCGAAAACGTCGGCACGGCGACGGTCCTTCTGCAGGACGGCCTGTGGAAGATCTCCTCGATGCCGGCCTACAACCTGTGGGACTTCGGCTGGTATCAGGAACCGCCCAAGTACTAGCCATGCTCTCGCGGTGCTGTCCCTGCACCCGCGCTGACCCGCTCATTCCCCCGTCGTGTGTGACCCTACGGAGGCGCGCATGAAAACCGTCCGTCGCTTGTACTTCTACGCTGTTGCGCTCATCAGCATCGAGGTGGTTCTGTGGGGGGTGATCAACCTGCTGCGCTCCATGATCAGTCAGACCGTGGGAGGCACCGCGGAGGTTTTGGCGCGCGCTCTGGCGCTGACGGTGGTGGGCTTGCCCATCTTCCTTTTCCACTGGACGTGGGCGCAGCGCCTGGCGGCTTCCGACGAGGAGGAGCGCACGGCAGGCCTGCGTGCCCTATTCTTCCACGGCATCCTCCTGGCCACCCTCATCCCGCTGATCCAGAACCTGCTGGCCCTGGTCAATCGCGCGCTGCTGGCGGCAACCGGGCTCGAGCTTGGCAGGGCCATCCTTGGAGGCACGGGCACGGCACCCGACAATCTGGTGGCCATCGCCATCAACGGCGTTGTGGCGTTGTACTTCTGGAGCGTCCTGCGGTCGGCGTGGCGATCCCTGAAGGATACGGAAAGCTTCGGCGACGTGCGCCGGCTGTATCGCTATCTTTGGGTGATCTACAGCCTGCTGATGACCGTGTTCGGGGCCCAGCAAGTCCTGCGCTACATCTTCTTTGTGCCCACCGGGCTGCTGGGTGAGCTGACCCGCGAGACGCTGGTCAACGGGCTGGCGCTGCTGCTGCTGGGAACGCCGCTGTGGTTCTTCACGTGGGCGGTGGCCCAGAGGTCGCTGGACGATCCCGACGAGCTCCATTCGAACCTGCGAGTTGGCTTCCTGTACCTGCTGGCCCTGAGCGGCGTCATCACCGTGCTGACGACGGCCGCGATGGTGCTGCACACGTTTCTGGATGTGCTGCTGGGCGTGCGGTTGTCCGTCCCGGAGGTGGTCAACAAGATCGGTGGACCGCTTTCGATTGGAGTGCCCCTGGCAGCGGTGTGGGCGTACCACAGCCACTGGCTGCAGCGGCAGATCCACGCAGTCCCTGATCCGGTTCGCCGCGCCGGGATGAGGCGCCTCTACGGGTACGTGCTCTCAGCGGTGGGCCTGGGAGGCACGCTGCTGGGTGTGGCGCAGCTGCTGTACTTCATCATCAGGCTGCTCACCGGCGGCATGCTGGTGTTGGACGAGACGCTGCGCACAGATCTGGGGCGCGCCTTGGCGGTGATCGCGGCCTGGCTGCCCCTGTGGTTGTTCACGTGGCGCCGGCTTCAGGCCGAGGTGAGTGCTCCCGACGAGGTAGGTGAACACTCCCGGCGTTCGGTAGTCCGGCGGGTCTACCTGTATCTGGCGCTGTTTGCCGGCGTGGTCGGAGGCATGATCTTCGCAGTGGCCCTGGTCTTTGAGCTGGTGAATGCGGCCCTGACCGGTCAGCGCGACCCCACATTCCTGACGACAATCCTGAACAACCTGCAGCTGCTCACCTTGTTCGCCATCCTGCTCACGTATCACCTCCTCATTCTGCGAAGCGACGGGCGCTCTACCGCTGCCGCCCTGGCGGGCAGACACAGAGCGTTCAGACTACTGGTGGTCGAATCAGGCAAGGGCTTCGGGCGGTCGATCAAGGTGGCCGTGGCGCGGATTGCGCCCAAGATGCACGTGACCGTCACCACGCGGCAGCCGCGCGGCAGGTTCGATGCCCTGGTCCTGAGCGGCAGCCGGCTGCTGGATGCGCCCCCGTGGGTGCGAAAGTTCCGGGGCACGCGCATTGTCGTGCCCGAGCGGGTCAAAGGCCTGCATTGGGCAGGCGGGATCGATGCGAAGGCGGTTCGCAAAGCCGCCCTGATTGCCCGTCAGCTGGCCGAGGGGCAGGCTGCGCCGCAGACGGCCGCGCGTTCGGGCTGGATGGTATTTGTCTATGTGGCCGCCGGGTTGTTTGGGCTTGAGCTCATCCTGATTCTGCTCAGTCTCATCATCTCCACTTTCGTGCGCTAGACTCGGTCGCACCCCGGGGAGGGGAGCGCCCAAGCGCGATCGGCGCCGCAGCGCGGGCGCGCAATCGCTGACCGCCCTGAAATGATATACTGCAGCATCATAGTGGCGAAGAGGGTGATGTCATGAAAGCCATCGTCTCACAGGAGAAGCTTGCGCACGGCCTCAGCCTCGTCTCGCGCGCCGTCTCACCGCGTTCGACCCTGCCCGTTCTGGGTAACATCCTGATCGACTCGGCCGAGGGGCGGTTGCGGCTGTCTGCCACAAACTTGGAGCTGGGCATTACCTGCTGGATCCCGGCCCGCATCGAGCAGAATGGCTCCACAACTGTCCCGGCTCGCACCTTCCAGGACCTGGTAAGCACGCTGCCCGCCGACCAGGTGATGCTTGCGCTCGACCAGCGCACGCAGACGCTGAATGTGCGCGGGGGAACTTCCACCAACGACATCAAGTGCATTGACGCGCAGGAGTTCCCGCCCTCGGCAACCGTTGATCTGGACGGGGCCACCCAGCTGAATGTGGCCGAGTTCCGCGAGATGATCCAGCAGGTGGCCTTTGCCGCCAGCACGGACGAGGCGCGGCCAGTGTTGATGGGCGTCCTGCTGAATGCCGAGAGGGACAAACTGACGCTGGCCGCAGCGGACGGCTTCCGGCTTTCGGTGCGGCATGCTTCCCTCAGCACGCCCGCGCCGGCACCGATCAGCGCCATCATCCCGGCGCGCTCCCTGACCGAACTGGCGCGCGTGGCTCCGGATGGCGATGAGATCCTGCAAATGGCCATCCCCAAGATGCGCAACCAGGTGGTCTTCCATGCCAAGGATGTGGAGGTCACCAGCCAGCTCATCGACGGAACGTTTCCGGATTATCAGCAGATCATCCCGCGCAAGCACTCCACCCGGACGCTGGTTTCCACCAGCGCCCTGCTCAAGGCCTGCAAGCAGGCGGAGATCTTCGCGCGCGAGGGTTCGAACGTGGCCCGGGTCAACATCAAGGCTGCCGGCGCCGGCCAGCCCAGCGAACTGGAGATCTCGGCCATTTCGGAGGAGACCGGCAAGAACGAAACCATTGTGGAAGCCACGGTGGACGGAAGCGGCGTACTGATCGCCTTTAATGTCAAGTTCCTGCGCGAGGCGCTGGAGGTGATCAAGACTGCGAACGTCGCCATCGAGATGACGGCGGCCAATGCGCCGGGTGTCCTGCGGCCCGTGGGCGACGAGCAATTCCTGCACGTCATCATGCCGATGCACCTGGGATAGGATCATGGGAATCAAGAAGAGCCAGGCTTGACGCCTGGCTCTTTCATTTTGCTGTGGCCGGAAGGTCAGGGCAGGCTGGGAGTCGGGGTGCCGATCAGCCTGCGCAGCTGCAGCTCCACCTGCTCGGGCGTGCTGGAAAGCGCGTGGCTCCACTCCGCCAGCAGTGCAGTTTGGGCGCGCTTCAACAGGGCCTGATCATTGTCGTTGAGCGGATGGTTCCGGGCAAAGACCACCAGACTGCGGATCACCTTGCACAGCGATTCAGCCCGGCCGTCCCTGAGCATCTCCTGCAGCAATGTCTTGCGGTCGTGGCGATCCTGGGGCAGGGTGGTCCCCGGTTTGGCCAACAGAGTCCGCAGTCTGCGCAACTGCCCCCGGGTGCTGGGCTTGCGCAGTCGCGTCGAAAGCTGGTCGTCATTCGGCACCCACACCGTCATGTCACCGACCTGGACGGCGAAGTACAGCGTCTTCTGTCCGAGCAGCTCGCGGTTCTCCAGCCTGACGATCGTGCCGAGCCCATACGTCCAGTGCATGACGGCGTCGCCGCGGCGGAAGGCTCGCCTGGGGGCCTTGGGCGCGGCGCGGCGCGTGGTGCGGGCGGTCGTCCGGCGAGCCGGGCGCTTGCCCGAACGCCGAGCCGGACGTCTGACTGGGCGCCGAGTGGGACGCTTGACGACGCGTTTTGCCGGCCGCTTGGTGGTCTTCTTTCCCGACCCTTTGGTTGCGCGCTTCGCTGGCCGTTTCATGGTGTACCGGTGGGGGAAATGCCAGCCCAACTAGCAGACCGGCAATTGCAGCTCTATCAACTCCCTCTGGCGCGTGCCTCGCAGTATATCACACCCCCTTCGCTGCCCCCGCGACTCTCGGAAGAATGCGTTGCCAGAGGCGGCGGTTGTACCTGCCTTCTGGGCCGGCCCCGCTCAGGGCCAACTTCTGCGCCCGGATGGATCGCCGGCCCCCACTGATTTTTCTTGGCAGGGGGCACGCGGCAATCGGGACGCGGCGATCGCTGCTCAGGCCGGGGGCGGAGGCGGCGCCAGCGGAATCACGCTGGGCGTGGTGTGCTGATGCTCCTTTTCCCGCTTGAGCTTTCGACGCTCCTTCGGATCAAGCTTGGGCTTCTTCCGCTTTTCGCGCCCCCCTTTGTCTCTCTTGCCCTTGTCTCCCATGGCGATCTCTCCTTGTTCTCCTCGTGGCTCAACCTGGTCGGTTGCCGGGCTGAGCAAAGGCAGCGTACTCCGCGATCTTGCCGCGCAGGCGTTCAGCCAGGAACGGGCTGGCCGTTGCCAGTGTGTCCAGGATGACGTGCGCCTCCCGATGATAATCCTGAACGCGTCCCCGGGACCAGTGTGGTGGCGGAGGCTGCAAGTTCGTGATCCGGTCGGCCAATTTGACCCTCCAGATCTCGTGTGGCTGAGCGCGGATGCGGCCGAGGCACTCGCGCATCTGCTCGGGTTTGGGCAGTCTCTTGTTCAAGGTCAGGGCCAAAACGCCCTGGGCTACCGGTTCGCTGAAGCTCCGGCGCAGGTCCTCGTAGCGAACGCGTGTGTCCTCCAGGGTGTCATGCAGCAGGGCGCACTGCAGCGCCAGGTTCGCATCCCCGGACTCTTCCGCCGCGGCGCACGCCAGGATCTCCATCGCCACGAAACTCAGGTGCATCACGTAGGGAAGGGAAGTGCCGGGTACCTTTTGCCAGCGGTGAGCCCGCGCCGCGAAGCGGTAGGCCTGGATGTAGGTGTCCTGGGACCAAGGGGCAGGCATGATGGTCCGCCAATTGTAAATTCGGGACTTGGGGCTGGCAAGCGGCGGTGGGGTAGCGGGTCGGAGAACGAGGCCACTGCGTTGGGTGAGGCGCTCTGCGGACAGTCGCGCAGCCCGCCAGCCGATCTCTATCCTGCGGCCGGGGCGGGAGGCGTCTCGAACTTTGGGGCATCCGTCTCACGACGGTCCCACCAGAGCAGGC
>DATIPW010000140.1:0-18949 GCA_035471605.1 Anaerolineales bacterium
ACAACCCTGCCAGGGATTCTGGGATCGGTTGTGGTAATGCCGGATGTGCACCAGGGATATGGTTTCCCGATTGGAGGGGTGGCGGCCACGGAGCATCCCCGGGGCGCGATATCTCCCGGCGCCATTGGATACGACATCAACTGCGGGGTCCGTCTTCTGGCGTCCAGACTTGAGCTGGCCGAAGCCCGCGGCAGGCTGGAGATGCTTGCGGCCCGCCTGGACGCGTACTGCCCGAAGGGCGTGGGAGCGGCGGGAGCCGCCCTGGTATCAGGCGCGGACTTGGATAGGCTGATGCTCGACGGAGGGAAATGGGCGCTGGAGCGCGGATTCGCGAGCCAAGCTGATCTGGAGCGTACGGAAGATCAAGGGCGGCTCCAGGGAGCCTCGCCGGAGCAAGTATCCGAGAGAGCCAAGGCCCGTGGACGTCACCAGGTTGGCTCCCTGGGCGCCGGGAATCACTTCCTCGAAGTGGATCTCATCGAGGATGTTTTCGACGAGGCGATCGCCGCGACATTTGGGCTGCAGCGGGGCTGCCTCGCCATCCAGATCCACTGCGGATCACGCGGGCTGGGTCATCAGGTGTGCACTGACTACGTGCAGGCGTTCCAGAGCACGGCCCGCAAATATGGCATCCAACTCCCAGATCGAGAGCTCGTATGCGCGCCAATGGATTCGCCAGAGGGCAATTCGTATCTGGGAGCGATGCGCGCCGCCGCCAATTTTGCATTTGTCAACCGCCAGGTGCTGGCGCATTCCGCTCGGCGAGCGTTTGAAGAGACATATGGGCCAGAGACTGCCCGCTGGCAGCTCAGCCAGGTCTATGATGTCGCCCACAACATGGGCAAGCTTGAGCAGCACGTGATCGACGGAAAACATGTCAGAGTATGCGTCCATCGCAAGGGAGCAACGAGGGCTTTCGGCCCTCACTCGCCGGAATTGCCCTCCCAACTCCAGCAATCAGGGCAGCCGGTGCTTGTCCCTGGCAGCATGGGAACTGCTTCCTGGGTTCTGGCGGGGAGCGCCGGGAGTATGGAACGCTCTCTGGGCTCTTCGTGCCACGGAGCTGGCCGTGTCTGGTCCAGATCCAAAGCGAAGAGAGAAATCAGGGGCGATGTACTCCGGCAGGAGCTTCAGGCACGCGGAATCGTGGTACGCGCAGGTTCGCTTCGTGGGCTAGCCGAAGAAGCTCCAAGCGCCTACAAGAATGTCGATGCGGTAGTTGAAACCGTCGTCAGCGCTGGGATCGCGGTCAAAGTCGCGCGGCTCATTCCTTTGGTGGTCATCAAGGGCTAGTCCGCTTCTCTGCCTTCGGTTTTTCACCTTCAGCAATCATACTCACATCTGCGAATTGAGCTCCTGTAACGTCTGCAAGGTGCTCGACCCGCAGCTTCAGGTTGAGACCGCGCTGCCCCGCTGAGACATGAATTGCCGGGAGGGCACGCGCGGAGACGTCGATCAGGACCCGAAAGCCGCGGTTCAACAGCAGCAAGGGGGAGATCCCACCAGCCTCAAGCCCCGTAAGTGTCTCCGCTTCCCGCTCGCCCGGCAGCCGAACTCTCTTGACCCCCAAGGCGGCGGCGACCTTCTTGAGGTCTACAACGGAATCCGCGGGCACCAGGACAAGAAGTGGGTGCCTGGCATTTTCGCGGGTGACAACAATCGTCTTGTAGACAAGCTCCGGCGGTGCGCCAAGCAGTCTGGCGGTCTCTTGCGCGCTCAGTTTCTCTCTGGGAAGGCTGTAGAGGGTGTAGGGAATCTTCCGGGCATCCAGAATCCGCGTCGCGTTGTTTACAACGGGCATGGGTGGATTATACGCGCCCGTGTCTTGCAGCGGCACCGCACTTCTGACCTTGGGCCGCAAGACGGTTCTCGTGGAGCCAACACAGCCCGCCATCAGCCTGCCTTGCCGGCCGGGCGTCGGCTGCTTTGGGAATCATCCTCAACGCCAAGTATTCGACGGGGAGGCGCCATCTACTTGGCTGCAACGAAACCAAGGCAACGAGCCGTGCGTTGCTTAGGGTGACCAGATCACGTTCGAGGGTCCCTGTATGTGCCGCGCGCAGCGCCGGATGCGAGTGACGGGAACGGCATGGCGGTTGGATCACGGAGGCCTTGCCCGCCGGATCCCCGCCTTTTGACCGGCGGCAAGACGCGCCAGCGCTCAGTTCCGGGCTATCGTGGCGCAAGGCGTAGACGGAGCGTCCATTCGCCCTGGGCTGTATAATCGTTGGCAGAATCCAGCATCCCTTCGCGCCGGGACGTCAAGACATCTCGAGATTTGGATCATCGCCAACCTGCCACGTCGGGGTCATTTGCCCAAACTCGCTTTCCCCCAACTGCCAGCTAGACGCCAATCATCGACGCGGATCCCTGAGGAATCAGCCAGCACGCGCCGGATCCGGCTCTCGGGCTCGCACAGTATCTTGCTGCTCCTTGCGCTGACTGTGGGGAGCTTCGCCAGGATATGGGAATTCGGCCGGCTTCCGCCAAGTCTGAACCCTGATGAAGCGTCGACCGGAGTGGAAGCACGAAACCTCTACGACTATGGTCATGACAGGAACGGTATTGGGTACCCGGTAAAGTTCATTTCCTGGGGCAGTGGGCAGGATGTGCTATACACCTATTTGCTGATTCCGCTTGTGGCAACAGCAGGGTTGAGCCCGATTGCGGTGCGGCTCCCCATGCTTGTGCTTGGGCTCCTGTCCATGCCGCTGACATACCTTGCCGTCCGGAGCATCTTCAATGCCCAGGTCGGGCTGATGGCGGCATTCATGCTCGCCATCAGCCCCTGGCATATCCTGCTTTCGCGCTGGGCCCTGGATTCCAATCTTTTCCCCGGTGTCTTTTTGGCGGGCTTTACATGCCTGCTTCTCACCGCCAGAAATGGCTGGTGGTTCGCCGTTGCCAATGTTTTGCTTGCGCTCTGCCTCTACTCTTATGGGACGGCCTACCTGGTCGTTCCCATCTTCTGGGTCTTCGCCGTGCTGCGAGTTGCGAGGTCAAGGCTGGTGGCGACGAGGATGCTGGCGGTGGGCGTTGGAACATTTGTGGTGCTCTCCGCCCCGATTGGACTCCTTCTACTTGTCAACCTGCTGCGCCTGCCCTCCGTGGCACTCGGGCCGATAACGGTACCACGCTTCCCCGTTCCGGTACGATGGGAGACCACCACTGTCGCCGGGGCGTCAGATATCCCTGGCGCACTGGCACAGAACATTGGCACTGGTACTCGACTGTTGATGTTCGAGTCGGACACCATACTGTACAATGTGGTCGAACCATTTGGCTACTTCTACCGCTTTGGACTGGTGTTGGCGCTTATGGGGGTCACGATGATCGTGATGCACGAGAAATCCGAGCTTCGGGCGTCGACGCAACTCCTCTTTGCCTGGCTCGGGACAGCGCTGATGGTGCCGTTGTTCCAGGAAGTCAACATCAATCGATTAAACATCATATTCCTGCCCATGTTGATTGTGGGCGCCTATGCATTGGACTGGGTGCAGTCCCGCCATGCGGTTGCCGGACCCACCGTGGTCGCAGTGCTGCTGGCTATGTTTGCCGCCTTCACGGTCAAGTACCACGGGCACGATTACAGAGTGCAGGTCGACTTCAAGTTTCAGAATGGGATCCTGCCAGCCCTGCGATTCGCCAAAGGACACACGAACGGAGCAATCTGCGTAACTGACAAGACAAACATGCCGTATATCTACGCTCTGTTTGCCGAACCTATCAGCCCGTCGGCTTTCTTGGCGTCCGTTGACTACGTCGACGAGTCGGCACCGCTGAGGCATGTGGCATCATTTGGGCGATACTCCTTTGGCGCCAGGAACTGCCCGCAGGGTAATTCTCCGGTCTATGTGCTGACTGCGTACGAAACGCCGCCGCGCCTGGGAAACCGCTATTCCTACGAGTTTTTCAACGACTTCGTCGTTTACTATCCCAGGCCTTGACTTCGCATCCGGAAAGGCATGGCAAGGACTTGGAGAGACTGAGAGAACGCTTGCCCCTGTGGGGCGCCCTTCTTCTGAAGGCAATCCGTCGCACCAGTTCTCTGGACGCGTGGATACTGGTTGTCGCGCTCGGCCTGGCGCTCGCTCTACGCCTAGTTTTGTTCGATTTCAAGTCATTGGATTTCTATGCTTCACTGAAGCCCTGGTACAACACGATTAGGGCGGGGGGCTTCGGGGCCTTTGCCACGAATTTCTCGACCTACAACCCACCCTATCTCTATCTTCTATATCTTGTGGCTCGCTTCCTCCCGGATCTTTCGGTCGTTGCTGCCGTCAAGCTGCCGTCGCTGCTCGCAGACTACGTCTGCGCCTATTTCGTGGGTCGAATCGTCAAGGCGGGATCCCCGCAGCCCCGCTTCTTACCGTACATGGCCGCATCGGCAGTTTTGTTCGCGCCGAGCGTCGTACTGAATAGCGCTTTTTGGGGGCAGGCAGATAGCTTGCTCGCCGCGGGCATACTGGCGTGCGTGTTTTACCTGATGATTCGGCGTCCGGTTCCTGCAATGCTGGCTTTTGGAGTTGCGCTTGCCTTCAAGCTTCAAGCCGTCTTTCTGGCCCCCGTGCTGATGGCACTAGCCGTCAGGGGCCACATACCCTGGAAGTCGTTCTTGTACATCCCCTTGGTGCTCCTGATCGCCATCCTTCCGGCGTGGGCAGCCGGCCGACCGTTGGCCGAACTGCTCGGCGTGTATGCCTATCAGACCTCACAATTCGAATTCATCACCATGAACGCCCCCAGCGTCTATGCTTGGCTGCCGGACACGAAGCGCGTCTTCAACCTGATGTATACCCCTGGCATCATCATGGGCGCGGCTGCGACTCTGGTCTGGTTCACAGTCCTGTACAAAAGCAGCCATGCCATTGCCGGGCGTCTGCTTGCCGAAGTGGCGCTGGTCTCAGTGCTAGTGGTGCCCCTCTTTCTGCCGAAAATGCATGAGCGCTACTTCTATCTTGCCGATCTGCTGGCCATCGTCGTCGGCTTTCTTTATCCGCGGCTCTGGCTTGTTCCGTTGGCGATCATCGCGGTTTCGTCAGCCTCCTACCAGCCTTTCTTGTTCGAACGAGCCCTTGTGCCGCTACCGGTGTTGGGGTTCGCGCTGGTTGGCGTTTCAGCGTACCTGTGCCACCACGCCCTGAAGCAGCTTCGACCAGGACTTGAATCGCAGACCGTCTCGCCCAACACGTTAGGTATTGGGATTCATGCGAGGCCTGAGCGCAGGAAGACAGCAGGATGAAAGCCTGGATCCGGGCGCACGCGCTGGATCTTGCCGTAATCGCAGCCGGCCTGTGCCTTGCCGTCGCGCTGCGCGCAAGTCTCTTGGAGTTCAAGTCGGGCGACTATTACCACTACACGAAAGAGTGGTACAACACTCTGAAGGCAGAGGGCTTCGCCGCATTCAGACGCGACTTCTCAAACTACAACCTGCCCTATCTCTACCTACTCTACGCAGTCGTGCGCTTTCTCCCTGATCTCTCCCCCGTTGTCGCGATCAAGATCCCGGCCATGGTTGCTGACTTTGTCTCGGCATGGCTCGTCTTCCAGATCGTGCACCAGAAGTTCCGCTCGAATTTCCTGCCGCTGCTGGCGGCATTCTCTGTGCTGGTTGCACCCACGCTAGTACTGAACAGCGCGTTTTGGGGCCAAGCGGATGCAGTATATACGACTTTCCTGCTGGCATCCTTGCTATGCCTGGTGAAGGGCCGTGGTGCCATTGCCATGGCAGCCTTTGGACTGGCGCTGGCATTCAAGGCCCAGTCCCTGTTCCTCGTGCCGCTTCTTGGCGCCCTGATCTTGCGGCGCGAGATTCGGCTTCGCACCGTTCTCTGGATCCCTCTCGTGTTCTTCTTGACGTTGATCCCGGCTTGGCTGGCAGGCAGGCCATTTGCCGAATTGCTGCTGATCTATCCAGCGCAGGCGGGTCAGTACGGCCAGCTCAGCATGCACGCCCCGTCGGCTCTTGCCTGGATACCGGACACGGGGCGATATTTCGGGTATTTCCAGGCCTCCGCCCTCGTTCTTGCGGCGGCCGCAGCGGTGGCCTACGTCTGGGCGGTATTTCGAAGCCCATCGAGGCTGACTCCTGCACTGCTGGTTGAGCTGGCGCTGATCGCGGCGGTGCTGATGCCGTTCTGTCTGCCCAAGATGCACGAGCGGTACTTCTACCTGGCGGATGAGCTTTCCATCGCACTCGCCTTTTTCGTTCCGTCGCTCTTCTATGTGCCTGTCCTGATGATCTGCATCTCCTTTTTCGCCTATCAGCCGGCTCTGTTCGGTGCAGAGCCCGTTCCTATGGGCGTGCTGGCATTGGGGGTACTAGTCGTAATCATTGTTTTGTTGCGGCACGCACTGCCCCGCCTTCTGGCCCCGGCGGCTGATCAACGCTAGGCGGCTGCAGTAGAATCTCGACCGTGAGATCGATTCCCGCAGCGGTTCCCCTGTCCAGGCTGATCAAGGAGCTCCCCACAACCTACTCTCCCGCCGATCGGGAGCTGGTCGAACGCGCCTATGCCGTGGCCGCAGAGGCGCACCGCGGCCAGAAGCGAATCTCCGGTGAGCCGTACATCAACCACTGCATTGCGGTGGCTCAGATCCTGGCTGAGCTGCGAGTGCCGCCAGAGGTACTGGCCGCCGGTCTATTGCACGACACAGTCGAAGACACGACCGTCGGTCTCGGACAGATCCAACGCGACTTTGGAGATGCGGTTGCATCGCTGGTCGACGGGGTCACCAAGTTGACGAACCTGCCCCGAGTTTCGCGCGATGATCAGCATGCGGAAGACCCCCAAGCACCCAACAACAGTGTTCCAAGCGCCGAGGGGCCTGCGCGTGGACGGCGAACGGATATGGCGTCCGAGACGCTTCGAAAGACTTTCCTTGCCATGGGCGAGGACGTGAGGGTGGTCTTGATCAAGCTGGCGGACCGCCTGCACAATATGCGCACGCTGGGGCATGTTTCTGAAGCAAAGCGTAGGCGGATTGCACAGCAGACTCTGGACATCTTCGCGCCCCTAGCAAATCGGCTGGGTATCTGGCAGATCAAGTGGGAACTTGAGGACCTGGCCTTTCGCCACGTGAATCCGGAACGCTACAAGGAGATTGCTGAACAGCTTGCAGAGCGAAGACCTGACCGCGAGTCACAAATCCAAAGCATACTGGAAAGACTGGGTGAGCTTTTCGAGAAGCACGACCTTGGTGTGGAGATCAGCGGCAGGCCCAAGCACATTTACTCAATCTACAAGAAGATGCGAGAGAAAGGCAAGGCTTTTGAGCTGGTCAGGGACGTGCGAGCGGTTCGCCTGATTGTGCCGGACATCGGAGCCTGCTACACGACGTTGGGACTGATTCACACGCACTGGCGTCCGATCCCGGGAGAGTTCGACGACTACATTGCCGCGCCCAAGGACAACTTCTATCAGTCGCTGCATACAGCAGTGATCTGGGATGACGGGAAGCCCTTGGAGGTCCAGATTCGCACTCCCGATATGCACCAGAATGCCGAATTCGGAATCGCCTCCCACTGGCGCTACAAGGAGGGGACACGGCGCGACCAGGCCTACGAAGAGCGCATCAAGTGGCTCCGCAACATGATGGAATGGCGGTCGGACGTCAGTGACGCCAGTGAATTCGTCGAATCGATGCGGTCGGACGTGTTTCAGGACCGGGTGTATGTCTTTACCCCGCGGGGTGACATCATCGACATGCCGGCTGGATCCACACCCCTGGATTTCGCATACCACGTCCATACCGACATTGGGCATCGCTGCCGGGGTGCCCGCATCAATGGCAAACTCGTCCCGCTTCATCGCGAGCTCAAGACTGGTGATCAGGTTGAGATTCTCACCGCCAAGCGAGGCGGCCCGAGTCGCGACTGGCTGAATTCCAACCTGGGTATGGTCCAAACGCAGCGTGCCAAGTCCAAGATTCGGCAGTGGTTCAAGAAAGAGGACTATCAGCAGAACCTCGGTCAAGGTCGACTGGTCTTGGAGCGCGAACTGCAGCGGCTGGGGGTCTCCCAGGTCAACTTCGAAACCATGGCACGCGATCTCGGTTTCAAGACGCCCGACGAGATGTTCGTGGATCTGGGAACTGGCGACCTTTCCGTGGGCCGCGTGATTCGCGAGCTTCCCGCGGCAGAGGAGAGCGGCAGCTTGCTGACGGCAGCGGCGGCTACCCCGGAGACCAAGCCCGCCGGAGAGGTGAACATCGTGGGCCTGAAGGGCCTGTTGACAACCCTGGGCCGCTGCTGCAATCCAACGCCTGGCGATCAGATCATCGCCTATATCACGCGGGGCCGGGGCGCAACGGTGCATCGACAGGATTGCCCCAACATCCTGCGCTTGGGCCGGGAAGATCGGGAGCGCCTCGTGCGCGTCGACTGGGGCACCCAGGTCCGCACGTTCCCAGTACCTGTACGCATCCGGGCCTACGATCGGCAGGGGCTCATGGGAGATGTGTCGAATTTGCTGGACGCGGAGGGCGTGAACATTGCGGACGTAAAGGTTAATGTCAACCGGGGGCTGGCGGAACTGCGCCTGATTGTTGAGGTCGAGGACATCTCGCAGCTCAGCAAGATCTTGACGCGGCTCGAGAACGTGGCCAATGTGATGGAGGCGCACCGCGTCAGCGGCTAGCTGCCGGATGAGCAGCCATGCGGTTGGCCCCCCAGCTCTGGTTCGCCGCAGCCCACATGGTATAATGCCGCCGCTTTGGCGATGACTTTGTTGAGTGTGCCGGCTGCCCAGCGCCGCATCGCGACCATCATCAAGCCGGTCAGCGCGGAGAGCGTACCCCTCAAGAAGGCACTCGGGCGCGTGTTGGCCCAGAAGATTGTCTCGACTGACCTCCCCCTTTTCGACAATTCCTCGGTAGACGGGTTTGCAGTGATTTCAGCGGATGTGGCGCGGGCGGGGGCAAGGACGCCTTCTGAACTCAGGATTGTTGCCGATATCCCGGCTGGCCACGCTACGAACATTGCTATCCAGGCTGGGGAAGCAGCGCGAATCATGACTGGCGCGCCCATGCCACGCAACGCCGATGCCGTAGTCATGCTCGAGCATACCGATCTTAGGCAGCACTTCGATCGGAAGCGTCTGCCGCAGGCCGTGAAGGTCTTTCGCAAGGTCCATCCCGGCAGCAACATACGTGTCCGCGGCGGGGATGTGAGGCGGGGTCGGATCGTGCTGCGCCCCGGCTGCCTGCTGCGGCCACAAGAAGTTGGGCTGCTGGCCATGCTGGGTGTTTCCACGGTGCGAGTTTTCCGACGACCCCGCGTCGCGATTCTAGCCACTGGCAACGAACTGGTGCAACCAGATCGGCCTCCTCGGCCGGGCGGCATCCGAGATTCCAATTCGACCATGCTGGCCAGCCTGATGCTCCAGGCAGGCTGCGAGGTCATCCGGCTTGGGGTGGCGAGGGACACCAGGCCCGCCATCGAGGAGCGGCTTTCGGCGGCCGTCGTGAAACGCGCCGATCTGATTGTTTCCTCCGCCGGCGTCAGCGTGGGTGCACTGGATCTAGTGCGAGACGCCATTCAGGCACACGGCCGAATCCATTTCTGGCGCGTCAACGTCCGCCCCGGGAAGCCGCTGGCAGTTGGTGCATACCGAGGCATCCCATACATTGGCTTGCCCGGGAATCCGGTCTCAGCATTCGTGGGGTTTGAGCTTTTTGTCCGCCCCGCTGTGGCGCGCCTAGCCGGCAGTCGGCCTGCCGCGCGGCGGAAGCTCCGCGTAGTTCTGTCTGAGGCAATCCAGTCGGATGGCCGGGAGAGCTACCTCCGAGCGCTGGTCCGCCAGCAAAATGGCGGCTACGTGGCTCGCCTAACGGGTCAGCAGGGCTCGGGCAATCTGCTGGGGCTAGTGCAAGCTAACGCTTTACTTGTGGTGCCCGCTGGAGTAAAATCGCTTGCCGTTGGGGACCAGGCCGAGGCCTGGCTACTCTGAGAACATATGGATCGCAACCTGACTCGTATTTCGATCGTTCTGGCAGCACTTGGCGTCTTGGTTTCTGCATACATGACGGTATACAAGCTGACGGACAATCAAACCATGTGCCTCGGAGACGGCGGCTGCTCGGTAGTGAACAGCAGCGCGTACTCAGAGGTCTACGGGATTCCCGTGGCCCTCGTGGGCTTTGCCGGATACTTGGTCATTCTTGCTGTGCTGGCAATCCGTATCCCCTGGCAGATCATGCGTCAGAATGCCGTATTGATTGGGTTTGGCCTGTGCCTGGCAGGCTTCCTGTTCACCGCCTACCTGATCTACGTCGAGATCGTGCTAATTCGTGCACTGTGTCCGTTCTGCGTTGCATCGCAGGTGATCATGACGGCGCTTTTCGCGCTGTCGGTCGTGCGACTGATACGCGAGCCGGCCCACTAGGAGGATTTGCATGGCCCGCATTCGTTGCCACTACACAGACTGCGTCTTCCTCGATGACGGGTACTGTTCTGCCGCTGCGATTGAGCTGGATCCCGACACAGGCTGCGCAACCTTCTCGCCAACCGAGGAAGCAAGCAAAGACAACTGGGAGGATGACGCAGCACTGGATGAGTGGGAAGATGATGACACTGAGGACGATGACGAGGAATCCTGGGACGAAGACGACGACGAAATTTGAGCCCACGAGATTGAACCCGTGACAAAGAGAGGCTCCTCTCGGATAAGAGGAGCCTCTCTTTGTATGTCGTTCGGCAGCGCGTGGCACGAGGGGCTCAGGCCATCACGCCTTGGCTGAGCTGGTGTAGGCGTACAGCAATACACCGGCGGCGACGGCCAGATTCAGGGAGCCCGCTCGCCCCCTCATCGGAACGGCAACAACCGCTTCGCAAGCCTCCTTGTGACCCGCACTCAGGCCTTGCTGTTCATTCCCCAGAAGCAGAATCCATGGATTCCGAGGCTGGACGCTTTGGTAGTCCAGGCTGCCACGGGCGGACGTGCCAATCAACTGCACGCCCTGCCGTCGGCACCATTCGACGAAAAGGCCGAATTCTGCCTCAACCACCGGCAACCTGAAGTTCGCCCCCATGCTTGCCCGGACTACTGTCGGATGAAACGGGTCCACGCCGCCGTCCAGCAGATACACAGCAGAGGCGCCCACTGCCTCAAGCGTGCGAACGATCGTTCCCACATTCCCCGGATCTTGGGGGTGCACCAGGGCCGCTGCGTGACCCGCAGCCGCCCAGGAACTCAGACTCAGGTGGCGCTGAGTCGCGATCGCGACGATTCCCTGTGGATTGATCTTATCGGCAACTGCCTCAAAAGCATGCTTGGAGACTGCCTCGATTCTGCCGCCAAACCTGCGCACCAACCCCTGCCCATATTCGCTTGCAAGTAGCTCGGGAGCATAGAGCAGGGTCTGGATCTCCCAGCCTTCCTCGATCGCCGCGCCGACCGGCAGCAGTCCCTCGATCAAGAAGCGGCCCGATTTTCTGCGCTCCCGCGTCTCACGCAACGCGCGCGCCTCCTTGATGACAGGGTTGGTCCGACTGGTTATCAACGAAGCCTTGCCGTCCGGTCCAGGCAAGTCAGTTTGGGCAGATGCTTGCCGGAAAGTCTGCGCGTTTCGAGGTCATGGTAGCGGGTAGGCCGCCAGCACCCGACATCCGAGCGCTCGACCTTGATTTGATCCATTACTTGCCACACAATTGGCTACTCTCATAGCCGTGCGGGCCCACCAATGGTCCGCTGAATCGCCGGGAAGCATTCGAGCGGAGGCTATTTTGTGGAAGCTGCTGCGTGGGCCTTTGCGTCAAGGTAATCATGCAAGCTCGGGTCATGATTACGGCGAACCACCATCAAGGCGCAACTGGCGCATCGTCCATAATCTTGCGGTTTCAGATCTCCCATCCCGCCAGCATGATCAGGCTATTGGGGGCGAATGCTGGCTCGCTCATGCTGAAAAGGAGTAGGTGGATGGGCAGACTGGTCCACCGCCGGCTGATAAAATCAGGGGCAGGGCTGCGGCGAAAAGGATCAGTTAGCCTTGATGCGCATGATTGTTGGCTGTGCGGCTTCCCGCCCAGTAGCATAGCAGACAAGCTCAGCGCGTGCAATGGCCCATCCTGCCGTCGAAATGCAGACCCACTACACCGCACAGCGCCACACACGGTGGCGGTCGGGAGGCACCCCATGAAGATCGAGCACATTGAACGCGCGGATCCTCCCAGCAGGATTCTGCTGGGTCCGGGTCCTGGTATGCCGCATCCCCGTGTCCTGACCGCCCTCATGGCTCCCACGTTGAGCCATCTTGATCCCGAAATGCTCAGGATCTTCGCCGAAGAGCAGGACTTGCTGAGGTTCGTATTTCAGACACAAAATGCCTGGACCTTCGCCCTATCCGGAACAGGGACGGCCGGAATGGAGGCAGCACTTGCCAACCTTATCGAGCCGGGTGACGCCGTGCTGGCGTGCATAAACGGATACTTCGGTGCTCGCCTGGCCGAAGTAGCACAGCGGCTGGGCGCAACCGTGGATCGCCTGGAACGTCCCCCAGGTGAAATCTTTGCGAAAGAGGACGTAGTCGCTGCGCTGGACCGGCGTCGCTACAAGCTCCTTACGCTTGTCCATGCGGAGACGTCGACAGGGACCGAACAGAAGGAAATCGGCGAGATCGCCGAGGCCGCCCACGCCAACGGTGCGCTGCTCGTGTTGGATACTGTCACGTCCCTGGGTGGCATCCCCGTGGAAATCGATGCCTGGGATGTCGATGTGGCGTACTCTGCTAGCCAGAAGAACCTGGGCGCGCCATCAGGCCTTGCCCCTATCACCATCGGCGACCGCGCCCGCGATGTCATCGAGAAGAGGAAGGCGCCCATTTCGTCGTTCAACCTGGACTTGAACTTGTACTGGAACTACTGGAACGAGGCACACGCATATCACCACACTGCTTCTGCATCTCTTCACTACGCGCTGCATGAAGGCCTCCGGGTTATTGCCGGCGATGGTCTTGAGCGCACGTTTGCCCGATACCGGATCAATGCGGAGTCACTCTGGAGCGGACTAGAGCAAATAGGCGTGCCGCCCTTCATCGCCCGGGAGTATCGTTTGCCGTCACTGACGACTGCGCGAGTACCGCCTGGCGTGGACGCGCACCTCGTTCGCCGCCGGCTCCTGGAGCAGTACAGCATAGAAATCGCCGCAGGTTTCGGGGCCCTAAAGGACAGGGTCTGGAGAATCGGCCTGATGGGATACTCAAGCCGAGTGGAAAACATAAAGCTGTTCTTGGCCGCCCTGGAAGAGCTAGTTGGCTAGGCCCCGGATGCAGGGTCGGCCATCGAGCCGAGAGCGGGCTCCCGTATAATTGTCAGCATGCGAGTCAATGGGTTCGTCCTGATTCTTGCATGCGCGATCTTGGCGGCTTGCCAAGACGCGCAGCCGGCAACCGTCACAATTTCGGCGGGGGATCGGCTACTGCAGATCCGGGCCGGCTCGCGAACACCCCAAGCCTTGTTGAAAGCGGCGGGAGTCGTTCTCGCTGTGGGTGACCACGTACGCAACAACGGCTACGAAGTGGATCCCGCTCAGGCGCTACCCATCAACGAGTCGCTGCACCTACAAGTCGCTCCGCGTGTGCCAGTTTTCATCAATGGCGAGATATCCATGACCGCGGCCGAGACCGTGGGAGAGGCGCTCGAGGCAGCAGGTATCGTCCTGTACAGATCGGACATCCTCAATCCTCCGGCTGACGCCCTCATCGTACCTGCGCTCGTGATCACCTTGGAGCCCGCTGGTGTGCTCGCCGTGAGAATCGACGGCACGGCAAGGCAAGTCCGCTCCGCGGCCGCCTCAATTGGCGCAGCGTTGGCCGAGTCTGGCTCGCCAATCTTGGGGCTCGATACCGCCTCGATCCACGACCAGGAGGCTCAGCCCAAAGACGGCGTCGTTCGACTTTCCAGGATCTCAGAGACGGTTCTCCTCTCCCAGGAGCCAATCCCCTATGACAGCGTGTCCACGGAATCCTCAGATGTTGAATTGGGGCTCGAGCAGGTCCTAGATCCCGGGACACCAGGACTGGCCGTAACGAAGACGATAATCCATTCTGAAGATGGGGTGGAAACGGAAACGCAGATCGGGTCCCGGATCGTGATCCGGCCTCCCCAAGATCGTGTCGTGGTGCGCGGCACAAAGATTGTCGAGCAGACGATAAGCATCGATGGTGTAGCGATCACATTCTGGCGATCTCTGCAGATGTATGCAACGGTCTACTCGCCATGCAATTCAGGAACCAGCGATGGTTCCTGCTCCTATGGTACGGCAAGCGGGCGGCGAGCCGGAAAAGGCGTAGTGGCCGTCGATCCGGGCCTGTACGCGTACCTCAATGGGCAGCAGTTGTACATTCCCAGCTACGGATTCGCCGTCGTTGGCGATGTCGGCGGCGGGCGCATCGTGGAAAGCAACTTGGGCATCTCAAGGTACCGGTGGATCGACCTCGGCTTCGACGATAGCAACTTGCAGGATTTGTCGGGCTGGACGACCGTCTACTTCCTTTCACCGGCGCCCGCCACCATTCCTGAAGTCCTGAGATAGACTGCCGGCCATCGCGCACTCTCGCCGTACACCACCCGACTGAGGGAGCCAGATGAAGACAAAGAAAGTGTACATTGCCCTGCTTATCGCTGTCGCTGTGTGTGGGGGAGTCCCGATTGCAGGATTTGCTGGCTACAACCTCGCCTACTTTGTACGAGAGCGGCTTGCGTCCACGGCCACTCCGCCGCCGGCGACAGCAACCCCGGTTCCGAGCGCGACCTCCAGCCCCACACCCGCGCCGGTGTGTGGCGAACTGCCGGTCATGTACATCCTGCTGATCGGCAGCGACAGCCGCGCAGACTCCTATGCCGCGGGGCTGGCCGACGCCATACGGCTGGTCCGCGTTGACTTCTTGGATCCTGGCATGACCTACCTGGTTCTGCCACGCGACTTGTACGTTGAGATCCCCGGCATTGAGTCGTACAGTGGAATCACTCACGGCAAGCTGAACCAGGCGTATCTTTACGGCAATCCCGGTCTTGGATATTCCGATGAGCCCGGGCAGGGCCCCGGTTTGCTCGGCCGGACGTTGGCGGAGAACCTGGGAGGCATCGTGGACCGCTATGTAGCGATCAACATTCAGGCCTTTGCCCGTATTGTTGATCGACTGGGCGGCCTGGATATTGTGTTGCCCTATACGGTGGACGGGCGGGCCGCACGGTCCCTTGATCAGACACGCTATTTCCCCGCTGGAACGCTTCACCTCGACGGCTATCGGACCATGCTTCTGGCCCGCATGCGGCCCTATGGGGATCTTGAGCGCTCCCGCATCCAAAATCTGATTCTGCAAAGCTTTGCAGCTAAGCTCCTTGCTCCCAGCACGCTCCCCATGCTTCCCGCTCTGGCGGAGGCCCTCTATAGCTCGGTGCAGACAGACCTGACGGCTCAGGATATTGCCTCCCTGCTCTGTGTTGGCGCTCTCCTGCAACCGGAGGACATCAGGCCCCTGGCGTTCCCGGACGAGTTGCTCACAGGGACAAGGATTCGCGATCCTGTTCTTGGCAACACCTTCATTTGGGAGGCCAACTTCGACGAACTACGCGAGCACGTAAAGCGTTTCAACGAGGGCACTTGGACCGATTCCGATTCCTCGCTTCCGTAGGCTTCGCCCCTCCGCCAGAGCCTCGCCACGACCGTCGCTTCCTGCACGGATTTGCGGCCTTGGAGCCTTCCCCGCACTCGGCTAGCGGCGACTCGGCCTGGAAGATCTTGACCGGATCTTCAGATCGGACTCCCAGCGCACTCTGGGACCAACTCCGAGGGAATTGGCGTGGTCTCAGAGGGTGTCCGCCGTTCCGAGAGGCGCGCAGAATGTGCAGCCTGGGGGATCCCAGATCCCTGCATGACAGTGCTTTCGCAGTGCATGGGGATCGGTCGACAATCAGGAAATGCGCTGGCTGGGCTCGCACTCCGGTAGTGCGGATCGGGCATCCGGCCTCCAGATCAAGAACCCATGGAGTCCGCCTTGCCAAGCCCGTCGGCCTCGCGCGTCTCCACCGCGGGGCATGTACTGCTCAAGAGAGTCCGCAGAAAAGCGGTTGGCTGCTGAAGACACAGCGACTCACCACCGTGGACGGCAAGTTCTCTCCACGACTCCGCATCGACAGTCAACCTTCAACGGGGTGCTCTGGTGAATTCATGTATCCACTGGTTCTTCGCGGCTGGCTGGGATTCTCTGAGGGCGCACGGTGTAACGACGCAGACTCTGGCGAGGCCCCCCGTCAATGCAAGACATAGGGAGCCCACCGCCCTTGGGGGCCGCTGCACTGCTGAGGCGGCACGGAATTCATCCGCGTCGCTCGCGCGGTCAGAACTTCCTGGACGACCCGGAGGCCCTGCACCGGATCGTCGCTGCTGCACACCTCAGTCGCTCGGATACCGTCCTTGAGATCGGCGGTGGACTCGGAAGTCTGACTCGCCAGTTGGCACGAGCAGCCGGGACCGTGGTGACAATAGAGGTCGACGATGCACTTTATGAGATCCTGCGTGAGGTTCTGGATGGATACTCAAACGTCCAGGCTATCCACGGAGATATCCTGTCAACGGATCTATCAGCGCTTGGGCTTCCACGGGGCTATGTTGTTGCCGCCAATATCCCGTACTACATCACATCACCAATCCTGCGGCACCTGCTCGAATCTCTCCCCAGGCCCAGCTGCATCGTGCTGACCGTGCAGGCGGAGGTGGCCGAGCGGCTGTGCGCCAAGCCCCCAGGCATGAGCGTGCTGGGTGTTAGCGTGCAGATCCACGGCACTGCAAAGGTGATGGAAAAGATCCAAGCCGGTTGCTTCTACCCCAAGCCGCAGGTTGACTCTGCAGTGGTGCGGGTCGATTGCTTTGCCGAGCCATTGGTGGACGCCGCCCAGCGTTCCCAATTCTTCCGCGTGGTGAAGGCGGGCTTTCTCCAGCCCCGCAAGACGTTGAGGAATTCGTTGGCTGCAGGGCTGGGACTCCCGGTCACCCAGACAGTATCCCTGCTGAAACAGGCGGGCATCGATCCGACGCGTCGGGCTGAGACCGTGGATGTAGAGGAATGGATCCGTCTGACCGTCGCCGCTTCTACTGCTGGCGCCTAGAAAGGCGCGCTGCACGTCCCTGTTGCCGAAGGCTGCGGTGGTGCCACCACACCTGCCAGATGCGAAGTGCGGCCTCGACCTGGATCTCAAGCGACATCTTCGACTTGCCTTGCGTTCGCTCCGAGAAGTGGATTGGCACTTCACGAATGCGGTACCCCAGGCAATAGGCCATGTATGCCATTTCCACAAGAAACACGTATCCACTGGACCGAATCTCCTGAAGCGGCATGCCGGCCAGAGTGGAACTCCGCCAAAGCCGGAAGCCCGTCGTCACGTCCCTAACAGGCAAACCCAGGATCGTCCTGGCGTATAGGTTACCAAAGGCAGACAACCCGCGCCGCCAGCCGGGCCAGTCTGTATCCAACGAACCGCCCGAAATGTACCGCGACCCCAAGACCAGATCAGCCGCCTCGAGCTGCTCGGCCAACTCAGGCACCTTGAGTGGATCGTGCGAGAGGTCGGCATCAATTTGAAGTACTGCTTCCGCGCCTCCGGAGAGCGCCTGGCTGATGCCGGCCAGATAGGCGGAACGCAGGCCATCCTTCCTCTGCCTGCGTATCACGCCAAGCCGCGGACTGGCGCGTGCTAGGTCTTCTGCCAACTGGCCCGTGCCGTCAGGGCTGTTGTCGTCGACGATCAGGACGGAAACGTCCAGAGGCAGTGCAAGCAGCGCAGAAACCAGGTGGGGAAGATTCTGGGCCTCGTTGTATGTGGGCACGACTGCGGAGATACGCACTTCTTGGATTCCTCTGCAGCAGCGGCAGCTTTTCCACAAGATTGGCCTCAAAGCTGTTCGCCCTGTATAGCGCCGAGTCGGCGCATGATACCACTCGAATCTCTCTCGCCCGGATTGTTTTGCGCCCCTCAGGGCATCTGGCACCGATGCACGGATCGAACGGCACATGGTCCGCCAGATGGCTGTGACTCGGACTATATCAACAGACGCAAATCTTCCAGGGCCCGGCGCATCTCGAGCACGACAAGGCCAAGCCTTGCGCGCTCGTCTGCGATTGCGGTGAGAACGGCTTTCCCAGCGATTGACATCAGTACCACGAAGCCCCGCTCTCCGTTGACAAAGACCTGCTCTAGGGCACCGCGGTCGAGTTCCCCGGCAATACGTTCCCCCAGCGCAAGCATCGCGGCCGACATGGCTGCCAGCCTGTCTTCCGCGCTTTCGCCGGCCACAGTTGAAGCAATGCTCATGCCGTCTGGGCTCACAATCGCGGACGCTGTGATTTCGGGATAGGTTGCCTGCAACCTGCGCAATCGATCAAGCAATTGCTCCGTTCGCGCCATTGTGCCCACACCCTTCTGGTGCGATGCGAGACGCCCATAGCGGGCCGATCCAGCGGTCGCGTGCCAGCAACGGACGAGGATTCTAGCATATGGCGAGAGAAGGTCAAGCTAGCTGGCGCGCCCTCACGACCAGCCGGCGAACAGGCGCTGAGGACTGCCGGTCCCCCACAACATGAAAGCCGGGCACCAGCCATCGCCGCTTGCCAGAGTTGTTGCACCCCTGGGTGCCAGAGTCCATCTAGGGGCGCTGCAGTCTCGGGCGCCGGCCCGCGAACGCCTCCTGGCGAAAGCACAATGGAGGGCAGCGACAGTCTACATGACAAGCCTCCCGCCGCGCAGTATACCTTCGCGGGCGGCAGGTCCGATTCGCCTCGCCGGACATGTTGCGGCCCCTCCCCAAGGTCGCCCCATCCCGATCGCAGATGCCGGCTCCATCCGCTTTCTTGACACCGCCAAGCGCGTATGATAGACTTTTTAGGTTAGAAAGTAGGTCCCGTGGTGTAGCGGTTCAACATGCGGCCCTGTCAAGGCCGAGATCGCGGGTTC